>CAMCQX010000037.1 GCA_945876985.1 Chitinophaga pinensis | reverse complement strand
CAAAATTAGTATCGGAAATTACGAAATGGGTTTTGCCACTTAAAAAAAACAAAAAGGAGAAACAAAAAGAATGAAAACTTTAGCAATGTTTGGTTACAAACGCAACGATTTAGGAAAAGCAGCTACTAAAGCTGTAAGAGCAGCAGGTAAGGTACCTTGTGTGCTTTATGGTGGAAAAGAACATATACATTTTACGATGTATGAATCGGATTTCAAACTTTTAGTTTACACTCCAAATACTTATAAAGTACAATTGGATATAGATGGAACTATTTTCAAAACTATTTTGAAAGATATGCAGTTTCACCCAGTAAACGATTCTATTAGACATGCTGATTTTTTAGAATTAAACGATAGCAAAGAAATTGAAATATTAATTCCTATCAAATGTGTAGGTAATTCAGTTGGTGTTCGTCAGGGTGGTAAGTTAATGATCAAACAACAAAAACTTCGTGTTAAAGGTTTACCAGGTAATTTACCTGAATTTATCGAAATTAAAATTGATGAATTAGAAATTGGTAAATCAATTGTTGTTAAAGAATTATCAGCTCCAAATATTGTATTATTAGATTCACCAAACAATCCAGTAGTGATTGTAAAATCAACAAGAGCAGCTGTTGCAGCTTCTTCTGATGACGGAAAAAAGAAAAAATAATTCGTTAATAATTATAGCAAAATAAAAAACCCAAGCTTTAAAAACTTGGGTTTTTTTTATGGTTGATAGGTTAATAAAGTTGATTAGTTGAAAAGTTAAGATGGTTGATTGGTTAATCAATTATATTCCGCATTTCGATTTTCGCAATCCGCACTTTTTTTAGTCTTCGTAAAAGTCAATTAGCTCTGCAAAATAAGTATAATCCCAACCTTCACAAATATCTTCAAATGCATCATCAGGTATGTTTACATGGCGTAATTCTACTGAAGTACCTTGTTTGTGTTCATGCAGTTTGATGGTAACAATAGATGGAATTTCTGCTTCTTCTTCTCCAAAATACCACTCTTGAACAATTTTTTTATTGGGTTCAAATTCAATATTTTTTCCAATAATACTTCCATCCCACATAGAAAATTCAGTACCTGGTTCAGCTACCATTTCGGCCTTATCGCCTGTCCAAAGCATAATGGTTGTTTCTAAAGTAAGTGCTAAATATACTTCTTCTGGTGAAGCTGAAACAATATAATAATTTTTGTAATCTTTCATTTTAAGTTTAATAAGTGTTTAATAATCAAATTAGGTAGGCCTATAAAATACAAAAGCGGACGCTCTTGCACGCGTCCGCATTCTGTGTAATCAATTAAATTTTCTCTTACTTGCAATAAGAGATTCACCTAAATGTTTATGACAACAACTGTAATTTCTTTTAGTTGTTACTGTTATTTAAGTCAAACGAAAGTGTAGTAGAAGATTCTATTTTCTCTTCTGTTACAGGTTTAGAAACTAATTCATTAATTAAGCTATTAGCTATAAATGATTCTTTAGGTTCTTCTTTTTTATTATTAACTGCTGGTGCAACTGGTTTTGGCTTACTTACCACTTCAGGAGTTGTAGTACCCATTCCATATATTTCTAATTTGTTTTCTTTAACAAAAATTCCTAATGCAATTGCACCTTTGATTGTTGTAATGTTTAATTCTATTTCCCATTCATCTATACTTATTGCGCGAGGATTAGCACTAAAACTCAATTTTTGTTCCACACAATAATCTAATACTGTTTGAATGTTTTTGCGTTTAGTTAAAATGATTGGTTTATCTTCTGTCTTGTTCATCAAAATATTATTTTTTTCTGGCTGCAATTTAGGCATATTCAGAGTTTTTATGATACAAAAGCACCTTATTTTTTTATCATTATTACGTGTATTGCTAACAATCAGACCAATAAAGTTTATAACTTGTGGAAAAGTATGTGTTTGCTAACAATGTCAATGCCATTTACTTTAACAAACTGAATAGCAGAATTATAATAAAATATTTACTAAAACGTACATGACTTTCTATATGAAATTTTAAAATTTGTTTGATATTTTGTTAAAAGTTAAGCACTTTTAAAAATAATATCTAGCACAATAATTTTATAAGAATATTTTATGAAAAACCTTTTTAAAATCTAGTATTTTCGCATTTCATTATTTGTTTATGAATAGGATAAAATTTGTAATTATTTTTGCTTTTATTATTTGCTCTAATTTGCTGCAAGCACAAGTTGAAGAAGTAATTGATTCTACTTTAGAAGAAGATGAAAGCAGACCTGTGAAGGTTTTACCTGACGATAAATATAAACTTGGAATTAAACTAGGTTGTCAATTTAGCACTTTAACAGGAGAGGAGAATAGTAATAATACTTCAAATTTTGGTTTAAATGGCGGTGTTTACATGCGTAAAAAATTTAAAAGTGAAAAGTGGGGCTACCAAATTGAATTAAATGGAAGTTTTAGAGGAAGTAATTTTACTCCAAAAGACAATGAATACAGCGCCATAAGATTATTTTATTTAGATATACCTTTGTTATGTTTTATAAATTTAACAAAAGATGAAAACCATAAAATACTTTTTGGTCCACAGGTTTCCTATTTACTCACTTCATCTATTTATAAAGGTCCATTTTTAGATAGATATGATAGTATTCCAAGCATAAAAAAATTAGATTTGTTGGCTTGTGTTGGATATCATATAAGGTTAGGGCATGTTAGCTTTCAAACCATGCTTAAATATGGTTTTATAAGTTTAAACGATGTAGATGGATTACTACCTGGAATAAAACCCACTAACACGGGTAAAAGCATGAATAATTTTATATTTGAACTCAATTTTTTATTTTAAAAAAACAATTTTTTACATTGACAAAACAAGAACTAATATCAGAAATAAAATTAAAGAAAAGCTTTTTATGTGTAGGCTTAGATACTGATTTAACAAAAATTCCAAAGCATTTATTAGCCACCGAAGATCCAATTTTTGAGTTCAATAAAGCCATAATTGAAGCTACAAAAGATTATTGCGTTAGCTATAAAATAAATACTGCTTTTTATGAAGCCGAAGGTATAAGCGGATGGCAAAGTATGGCTAAAACATTAGATTTAATTCCAAGCAATATTTTAACAATAGCCGATGCAAAACGTGGTGACATAGGAAATACGAGTAATATGTATGCTAAAGCATTTTTTGAAAAAATGAATTTTGATGCCATTACCCTTGCACCTTATATGGGAAATGATAGTTTAGCGCCATTTTTTGAATATAAAAATAAATGGGGAATTGTTTTGGCATTAACTAGTAATGCTGGTAGTGCCGACTATGAGCAACAAAAAATAAATGATGAATTTTTGTTTGAACATGTTATTAAAAATACTTGCAAATTAGCTACCGATGAACAATTAATGTTTGTAGTTGGTGCCACCAAACCTCAAGATTTTACGATTATTAGAAAGCATGCTCCTTCTCATTTTTTATTGGTTCCTGGAGTTGGTGCGCAAGGAGGAAGTTTAGCCGAGGTAGTTAAGTACGGAAAAACCGATGAAATTGGTTTGTTAATTAATGCTTCTCGAAGTATTATTTATGCGAGCAATGGACTTGATTTTGCAGAAGCAGCAATGACTGAAGCCAAGAAAATGGCTATGGAAATGAGCGCTTTTATTTGATAAAAATTTTTCATAATTGTGCACCTTAATACAACTTATTGCGATGCAATAACCAATAATCTCATAGGAACAAAACAGTGAGATTGCTTTGTGCCTCGCAATGACGACCAAACTACATTGACGTTTTATTAACTACTATTTTCAATAAAATAAAAACTGCATAGAAACATAGCTTTTGTTAGTGACAACTAAATTATATTTCAATTATTCCATTAACGATGTGCGTAAGCCCGACAAAAATGCGGGCCAGCCTAAGCCTCGTGAGCGGAAGCATATTTTTGTCTAGCTTTTTTGTTTCTTTTTCAGCAATGGAAAAAGAAAGAAGAAAAAAAGAAAAGGCTTCTCCATTAGCTAACTTGGTTGCCAGACAAAGAAGATTCCTACGGAATGACTCATCGTCATTTTATATATTTTTTAAAAATTATCCCTAGCTATGACGATAAAACAAAACATTTCAATGATTATTGAATAATGAAAATGTACTAATCTCTCACCGTAATTATCCAACCATCTTTTATTTTATTTTTAGGATCATCAGGCAAAACAAAAGCATTAATTAATGATGTTGCCAAACCAATTCCAAGTGATAAAGTAACGGTTTCCCAAGTTCCTAATTGGTTATTTCTGAATAAATCGATGGTACCAAAAAATTCACCTAACATAACTGAAGTAGTTAGCAAACTTTTCCCCAAGCTTCTTCCTATAGTAATTCTTCTAAATGTCACAATGTCTTTAATGGCAATGATGCGATAATTAGGTTCAAATTTTCTACTTAATTTTTGAGACCAAGCAGGCTGTTCCTCACTCATATTTCCCAAAAGTATAGTTGAATCATTTATTTCGCTCACCATATTTTTAAAATGATATATTTGATTATTATATCCTCTGTATTGAACTGAAAGTGTTTGTCCTTCTGATACTTCAATGGCTTTATTGGTTTTAGTATTTAAGAACAATAATGTTTTTTGAGCATAATTTTGCGCATTAAATAAAAGTATAAACAGTAATCCAAATAGAATTTTTTTCATAAATAATTAGTTATTGTTTAAAACATGAAAACCTATTTCACAATTCAAACATTTTTTATGGTCGCAATATTCATTTTTTAATTGTAATAATGCTTGTGTTTGTGCTGCATTTTGAGATTTTATATTTAAGGATTCCCAAAAAGTAATGATATTATTTTTTTCAGGCTTTAATTGCTCCAACCATGCTACTGCTTTGTCACATTTGCTTTCGTCAAAACGTAATTTCCCATATAAAAAAACAATGGGAACTACCGTATTTATTATGATTGTATTGATAGCCGAATTCCCTAAATCAGTTTTCACCGCATCAAAATCATGGTTACTTAACTCACTTAAATGTATTAAATGAATGTGTTTTAATTGGTACAATGCTTGTAAATCTTTGACAGTATCAACGGCCAAAACTTTTGAAAACAAATGACTACTTTGGTATAAAAGTGCGGCAAATTGCATCAATCTAATGGTTGGAAAATTTCCTGGACGCATTTTTCCAAACTTCCATATTCCCTTATCAATACTAATCAATTCATATTTTTTTTGAAGATGAAAATATTCTTTTTGCAAAAATTTCAAGTAATCATCATTTAATTTTTTATCAAAAAAACCAGCAGTTCCAAGCACTAATGCTTCTATTTGGCTCAGTTTATCTTTATGCTTTGCAATGACGTGTATGGGTAAGTTTTTTGCCAACCATTCAAATGCTGGTTCATTTGTTTTTTGTCCAAAATATTTTGCCGTAAGCACATAAAAAGTTTGTTCCCAATTATTATTATTTGCCTTCAGCAATGCTTCAATCCGATCACATTTTTTTTCTAAACGTTCAAAAACCAAGCGGTGTAGCCAATGATTTAATTTAAATTCATTTGGTAAACTAAAAATTGGTTCACAAGGTATTGTAGCTTTTTGTTCTGCTAATATTTTATATTTATTTAATAGTTTTGGATCTAAATAGTTTTTCAATTCCAATGTTAATATTGGCATGCTATTATTGTCAAAAATGGGTTTATCATTTTCAAAGACTACATGTAAAATTACATTGTCGTATTTTTTATCTCCAGCATGTTTATGGCTTATCCAATCACTTGCTTTGATATGAATTTCAATATTTCCAACTAAAATTTCTTCGTCAATTTTTATTTTAGCATTAAAAAAATCTGGTCCAGCATCATGGTTTAAAATTCCAATATTTAAAATTTCTACGGGCTTTTCATTTACTAAAAATAAAGCCTGTTTGAGTAATATTTTACTTTGCCATATATAGTGTAATAGTTCTTCTTTCATGGAATTAATAATACGCAATATAAATCTTTTTAATAATTAGTTTTACTCTTATTTTAATCTAAAGAGCTATTGTTTACATATTGATAATAATAGTTTTAATTTATTGTTTTATATTGCGTGGCTTTTAAAATAGCAAAATAATGATAAAAAAATTCATACTAAATTTTAGCTTTTTTGCTATAGCAATAGCAACACAAGCACAAGCATTACTTCCAACAAGTTGGAATTTTTCAACCCCTTCCATTGCTAGTCCGCCAGCAGGTTGGACTTTAGGTTTAGCGATAAATAATAATGGTTTTACTTATGCTTTTGGAACTGGTGATGCAATTTCATGTAAACTAGACGCAACAGGAGAATTTGTATCTATAAATATTGCTGATAAACCAGGACAGCTAAGTTATTACTTAAGTCCGCAAAATGCAGGTGCAGCTTGGGGAGGTCAATTTGATATTCAAGAAAGTGATAATGGAAATACATGGACAACCATTCGTTCTATCACATCTAAGTCTACTACAAGTACTAATTATACAGGTGGCAAATACACAGAAACCAATTTAAAAAACACTACGCGATTTATTAGGTTTTTTTATGCAACTAAACTTACCGGTGGAGTTGCGGGGATACCAGGTGGAAATATGGGTTTGGATAGTGTAATGATTTTAGCAGCTCCCATTGCTAATACACCAACAATTTTGGTAAGTAGAAACAATCAAGTGATTGCTAACAATACTCAAAATGTAATTGGAAATAATGCTAATTTTTCATTTAAAGTTAAAAATATTGGTTTGTCAGATACTTTAGTTATTGATAGCATTAATTTTACTGGTATAAGTGCAGGCTTATTCAGTGTAACCAATACTTTTCCTATTAAAGTTGCTTCTAAAGACTCAACAATTATTAATTGCAACTTTAACAATGCCGGAAATGGAAGTAGATTAGGGGCAATCAACATTTTTAACAATGATATTGATAAACCTAAATTCACCGTTAATTTGTATGGAATAGCAGGTAGTTTAGCAACTGAACCTAGTTTTAAATCAACTAATATTAACTTTTCAAATGTAAGTGCTTATGGTATGAATGTTACATTTAGTGATACTAGTTCAAACACTGAAAACTATTTGATTTTACGAAAAAAAAATGGAGCAATTACTGAAGTACCAACAGATGGGGTAAGTTATCAAAGAGGGGATTATATTGGCGCTGCGCAAGTAGCTTATATAGGCAAAGTTGGAACATTTAAACCCACATATATTTTGGCAAATAACAATTATTCATTTGCCGTATTTTCATATAACGGACCAGCTTCTTATGAAAATTATTTAACAAGCATTTCAACTACTGCTTCTGTTCAATCATTAGCGGGTAATCCCGGCACATATTATAATTCTGTTGCAGCTCCTGTTGCATCTAATTTTTTATCAACTCTAACAGCTAAGGTTAATCCACACGATACCATTTTTTATAGTAACTATATTCCAACAGTTATTAATAATTTTTTGACAAGGGATACAGCTGCTGGTAAAAAATTAGTAAACTGCGTTTATACTGGCCTTCCTTATATTTACGATGAACCATTTGTGTGGAATGCAAGCACTAGCACTGGAATTTTAACACGTGAACATACACGCGCGCAAAGTACCATGCCAAGTAATAATTCAACGCAAAATCCTGGTTGGCCAAGCGCTCCTAATGGAAAAGAATTACCTGAGTATAATGATCTGCATAATTTATTTCCTGCTCATCAAACATTGGCTAATGCACCACGATCAAATAATCCTTTTGGCGAGTGTGTAACAGTTACTTCTACATCGCCTTCAGGTTTTGGTAAATTAGGAAAGGATGCAAATAACAATACTGTTTACGAACCAAAAGACACGCAAAAAGGTGATTTAGCTCGCGCGATGTTTTATATGTGTGTTTCTTACAATGGAATCAATGGAAATGTTTGGACGCTACCTGCCGATCAAGGTTTGGCAGTGTTAATGAAATGGCACCAACAAGATCCACCAAGTGACGAAGAAATTGCTCGTCATGAATACATAGCTTCTATTCAAAAAAACCGCAATCCATTTATTGATAATCCTAGTTGGGCTAATTTAATTGATTTTAAAACAATGACTTTAATTACAGGTAAAATTTTAGTTGTAAATACACCTAATGGTGGCGAAAATTTAGAAGTTTTGAAATCAACAAATATTTCTTGGTTAGCTAAAGGAATTACCGGTAATGTAAAATTAGAATATACTACCAATGGAACCGATTTTATTTTGATAGATTCTGTAAATGCGAGTCCTGCAACTTATGCATGGACAGTTCCTGCTGATACAACAACAAGAGCAAAAATTAGAATTACAACGTCTGATAATTCTACTACTGATTTAAGCAATGCAAATTTTGTCATTAGTAAACCTAATTTAAAATTATTAACGTCTTTGGCTGGTATTATTTGGAAAGGTAACGACAATAATAATATTACTTGGCAAAGTACTTTTGTTGATTCAATTACAATTGATTTAAAAGATGGTTCAAATTTATTATGGAGCGTAAAAGAAAAAGCAAATAAAGGTATATTTAATATTACAGTTCCCAATATCAATGCAAACAACGCTAAAATTTTCATAACGGAAATTGGTGGTGTTTTAAAAGATAGCAGTGCATCATTTAAAATTGAAAAATCGGTTTCAATCCATGAAGTTTCAAATGCTAATTTCAATATTTATCCAAACCCAAGTAATGGAATTGTTTACTTTACCACAGATTTAAATTTACAACACGCTTCATACGAAATATTTGATGTAACCGGTAAATTAATGATCAAAGATGAATTGAGTAAAACCAATTCAATTACTATTCAAAACAAAGGAATTTATGTGCTAAAAGCAATGGTTGATGGTAAATCAATCATTAGAAAAATAGTAGTAGAATAAAAAATTTATAAATTAAAACAGCCATTACAAGCAATTGTAATGGCTGTTTTTTTATGTAATAAAATGTATGTATTTACTAATTTATCCATATTAGCTTTATGATGGCTAAATATGAATATAAATGCATAAAAAAGCCATGATTAAATAATTATCTAATCATGGCTTTCATTTAAAAATAGAAATTATCTATTATTTTTTGAAGCATTTTTCTTAATACTATTTAACGCTTCTAAATCTTTATTATTTAACTTACACTTATCAGGAGTGGCAGTTTCATAATACATTAATTCACTATTTTGGGCGCTAATTACCAATTTATTGCAATATTTTTCATCTTTCACCCAAAGGAAATAAGCCACAGCATTATCTTGATCGGCCACAGCTTTATAAATTAAATCCCTGTCAACTTCAGCCACTTCGCCATCAAATATATCCACAGCATCTTTTTTGCCTTTTAATTCTAACATTTTATCTTCTACCAATAGTTTTTTATCCAATAATTGGCTTTTATCGGAAGGATAATTATTCATCATTTTAGATGCAGTTACATCGCCATCTTTAGCGGCATTACTTGCGTATTCAAAATAATTATTCATCATTTGAACTCCACGTTGTAATTCAAATTCCCAATCGCTAGTATCTATACTATTGCTACAAAATGCTTGAGCTAAAATATCTTCAGGCATTGATTTACGTTTGAATTTACTTAACATCACTAATCCATTAAAATCTTCTTCGCAACTTCCTAATTTTGCTTTGTTTTTACTTCCTTTCGATTTGCTGAAGCTTAAATAA
>CAMCQX010000036.1 GCA_945876985.1 Chitinophaga pinensis | reverse complement strand
AAATGCAAATGAGCTAAATGTTATTAAAAGCAATATAAATATGTTCTTTTAATAACATTTAGCTCATTTGCATTTGCTCAAAAACCTGCAAGTACTAAAAGTAAAGTGAAACAAAAACCTGCGAAAGAATTAAAGGAATATGTGGTGGTAAGTACCAAATTTGGTAACATGATTTTTACTTTATACGATGAAACTCCTTTGCACCGCGATAATTTTAAAAAATTGATAAAGAGTAAATATTACGATGGTTTATTATTTCACAGAATTATCAGAGATTTTATGATTCAAGGTGGTGATCCAAATTCTCGCAATGCCGATTCCAATACTGTTCTTGGAAATGGTGGACCTGATTATACCATTCCTGCCGAAATAAATCCAAACATTATTCATACCAAAGGTGCTTTGGCAGCTGCTAGAACTGGCGATAACATCAATCCAATGAAGGAGTCAAGTGGAAGTCAGTTTTTTATAGTTCAAGGTAAAAAAGTAGACAAAAAAGAACTAGAAGAAATTATGAATGCCAAGAATTATCAACGCAAACAAGAAGTGTTTAATAATATAGTTTCAAAAGATACTGCTGTGGCAAACAGATTGAATTTAATTCAACAAACCAAAGGCAAAGAAGCCGTTCAAGAATATGTAATGAATCAATTAGGACCTGTGATTGATGAAGCATATAAAAAGAAAGAGTTTTTATACAACGGAACACAAATAGATGCTTATAAAACATATGGTGGAACTCCTTTTTTAGACATGGATTACACTGTTTTTGGTCAAATGATAGTAGGGTTTGAGGTATTAGATAAAATTGCAATTTTATACAATAACCCACAAACTAACAGGCCTTTTGAAGATGTGAAAATGAGAATAAGTATCATCAAAAGATAAAAACTCTTTATTTATAACCACTATTTCTTCTCTATAATTTGATAAAGTATTTACTCATTTTAAGTTTTATTCTGCTTGGTTTTGTTGGCATTGCACAGCAAAACGATGAGGTGGTTACTGTTATTCAAGGCAAAATAATTGATAAACGTAATAGAGAACCTTTGCCTTTTGTTACCATTACATTTAAAGGTACTCGCATAGGAACTACCAGCGATTTTGAAGGAAACTTTAAGTTAAAAACCATTCAAAAAGTTGATTCAATTAAAGCCAGTTACGTAGGTTATAAAACATATGTGAGAAAAATTAATTACGGACAAACTCAAACGTTTAACATTGAAATGAATGAGGCAAGTTCGGAGTTAAAAGCGGTAACTGTTAGAGTAGGAATTAATCCCGCACTTAGAATAGTAAATAATGCACGCAAAAACAGAGATGTAAACAATCAAGAAAACTTAAAAGCATACCAATTCGATAGCTATAACAAAGTAGATGTTTCGCTTAATAATGTAAGCGATGAAATGAAAAACAGAACCATGTTTAAACCCATTAAAGGTTTATTCGATACTGCTTTTCAAATGAAGAACGAAGAAGGAAAATACATTTTACCTTTATTTATAAACGAAACTTTTAGTCAGTATTATTACAATAAAATTCCATCAAAAAACAAAGAAGTAATGGTAGCCAGCAGCACCACAGGAATAGGCGTTGGTGATAAAAGTTTTATTACCGATTTGATGGGAACTAGTTTGCAAAGCTTTAATTTTAATCAAAATTTTGTTCGCATTTTAGCCAAAGATTTTATATCGCCATTAAGTAATGTGTGCCACCGATATTATGTTTATACTTTGCTTGATTCAAGCACAGAAAACGGCAAGAAAAACTATAAACTAAAACTAAACTTAAAAAGTGAGCAGGACCTAGGATTTTTAGGTCACATGTGGATAGAAGAAGGCACTTGGGCCTTAACAAGAATAGATGTTGAAATATCGGAAAATGCCAATATCAACTTCATTGATAGAATAAAACTTCAACAAGAATTAAAGCAAACTACTGCAGGCCCTTTCATTCCATTTAAAAAACGAATGATTATAGATGTGTCGGAATTAACAAGTAAGTCAAGTGGTATGATTGCTAAGTTTTATAACTCGGCATCTAATATTGTGGTTAATGATCCAAAGGAAATTTCTTTTTACGATCGATTAATAGAACGAGCTGAAGAGGAAACCTTAGAAAAAGATTCAAATTTTTGGATCAGCAAGCGCCCAGAAGCATTTACCAATATAGAAAGAAGGATGTTTAACATGGTGGACTCCATTAAAAATCTTCCTGCTATTCAAACTTATATTGATGTGGTTCGTTTGGTGGTAGAAGGCTACAAGCGCATTGGGGGCTTTGATTGGGGTCCTTATGTGTTTTTATATGGTTATAATAATGCCGAAGGTAATAGGGTCCGTTTAGGATTTAAAACCAATGCTATTTTTAGTAAGCAATGGGTGTTAAAATCTCATTTGGCTTATGGCTTTAAAGATGAAAAAATTAAATATGGCTTATCGGCCGATTATATCAGCAATAGAAAAGATTGGACAGTTTGGAGTGCGGGATACCGTGACGATTATGATGTGTTAGGTATTACCACCGATTTTGGTCCGGGTGCTAATTCATCTAATATATTTCAAGCCATTAGTATTTTTGCCAAGGGCATTAGAATTAATAGAACGCAAGAAATAAAGTTAGGATTTTTTAAGCAAATTAAACCAGATTGGAGTTTTAAAATGAATGCCCAATTCAATACTTTTGAACCTAGAGGTAATTTTAAGTTTGCTTATATTAACAATGAAATTGAAGCAGATAGTATAAAAGATAATTTTAACAATGCTCAAATTACTGCAGAAGTTCGTTGGGCTTATCAAGAGTTATTAATTGCCAGGGGCAATGACAGACTCAGACTAAAACGCTCACTTGTACCTGCTTTAACCCTCACTTATACGCATGGTTTTAAAGGAGTTTTTGGAAGTAATTTTGATTACGATAAAATACAATTAAACATTTGGCACCATGCCAATACTGGCATATTTGGAACAGCAGATTATTGGATTACTGGAGGTAAAATTTTTGGTAAGTTACCATATCCTTTATTAGACGTGGCAAGGGGTAATCAAATTTTTATTTACTCTGACTTTAACTACAGTTTGATGGATGTATATGAATTTGTAAGCGATCAATATATTCACTTTACCTATATTCAACATTTTGAAGGATTGTTTTTAAATAAAATTCCCGTTGTAAAAAACTGGAAATGGCGAAATTTTGCTTTTGTAAAAGCTGCTTATGGTAGCTTAAGTAATGAAAACAAAAGCTTAATGCCCGAAGAAAACCCTCTTACTGTTCCCAGCGAAAGAACTTTTAACAAAGTAAATTCCTTTAAAGACAATATTCCTTATGTAGAAGTAGGTTACGGATTTGAAAACATTTTCAGAATTCTTTCTATCAATATGGTACATCGTTTAACTTATTTAGAACCTGTTCCTTTCTATCCTTCTCACAGGCGTTGGGGAATAAACGTGGGTTTAAAATTTCAGTTTTAGTAATATCTCTTAGGTTTTTGTTTGCAATGTAAAGACGTTTAATTAAACGTTTCTATTCACTTACTCGCTTGCATCTTGCGAGTGATAATTGAGAGAGAGAATAAAAACATGCTTTTTACTTTTAAATAATTTTAGTTCGTCATTCACTGTCGCTCTTATGGTATATTTTTGTTGTTGAGAAATGTTATGTTTATAAAATTCTATTATTTAACTATGTTTGAATTGAATTTTTTAAAAATTATATTATTAATTTAAAATATTAAACTCTATTGCATATGAAAAAATTTACAAATTTTATTTATTTATTAATAACTTTTTATTTTCCTAATATTTCTCTATTTGCTCAAAATCCATATCCAATTATTCCGATTGATTCAGTTCAATTTGTAAATTATGGTAAATTAAGTAATACTACTAATACATTACCAGATTATGTAAATCCTACGTTTAAAGATACTATTTATCGTGATACCGTTCGTTTTGAAGGAATTGTAGTAAGTAATCCTAAATCCTATGGTCTTTCAATTAGTAGAAAAGCAGCCTATATTCAACGCAAAGGTGGTGGACCTTGGAGTGGCGCTTTAGTGATGTGCGAACCTTCAGGAACAGGAACTAATTTAGCTACTTTAAATACAGAAACCAAATTTTATGATAATATGGTAGTTGGTTATAAAGTTAGAGTAACTGGAGTAATCAGAGATTTTCAAGGAGAAACTCAAGTATATTTAATTAGAAATAATGTTAATTGGGGAAATAGTGTAGAACAAGTTAGTTTAACTCCTGATACTTTAGTTTACAGTGAAATTACTGCAGATAAACTGATGCTTGGAAATCCAAATTCATCATCAAGAATTGCACAAAAATTAACTGGTGAACAGTACGAAGGAACATTGGTTCGTTTAAGAAACGTAACTGTTTATAGTGTTATTAATACCATTTCAGGTAACACAAATAGAACTGCTTGGAGTGTAATTGACGACAACGGTAATGTAATTGAAATTAGAGATTTTTCTGCGTATTATAGAAGAGATGGTTTAGGCGATTCAACTGGTTTAAATGTTACTAATCCAAACAGATTTGTTGCACCAGCAATAGGTACCCGTTTAGATTTTATTCAAGGTGTAGTTACAGAGTATGCTGTTAGTGGTGCTGCTCGTTATGGTATTGCTCCTATTTATCCAGGCGATTACAAAACTTGTCTTGCTGGACCTCCATCAATTTATAAAATTAACAATAATGGTAATCCTTCTATTGTAAAATCAAGCGATACTACAAAATTGGTTTTTGGAATTACGGTTTGTGATACTACTTTAGCGGTTAGTAAGATTTATTTTAAAAACTCAATAGCAAATATAATTGATTCATTAAGTTTAACATTTGTTCCTAACTCTCCAAATTATTTTGTGGCCCAAATACCACCAACAAACGCAGCTGGATGTACTATTTCTTATTGGGTAAAAACAACAGATAAAAAAAATAGAACAACTATTTTTCCCGATTCATTTAATTTTGGAGATAAAATTTATGTTGACAATTACATAATGATTGACACTACCAATAAAAAACAATTTTGTTCTAACAAAATTCAGAATTCAAGTGTCAGTTACAAAATCGAAGAAAAGAAATTACCATTTGGTAATATTTTTAGAATTGAACTTTCTGACACCACTGGTTCTTTTGCCTCACCTATTGTTATAGGAACCAAAACCGATAGTTCATCTATTGGTTCTGTTTCAATAATTATACCGAGTGGTTTACTAATAAATAAAAACTATAAAATTAGAATAAAATGTAGTTCGGATTCATTAGTTAATAGCTCACCATTCTCTATAATAATAGTTCCTGGTTTCAATACGCCAACTATAAGTTGTAATAGAGATTCTTTTTGTAAAGGTAAATTAGCACTATTTACCGTTTTACCTAATGATTCAAATTTTAATATTAAATGGTTAAGAAATAATTTAATAATAGATGGGGCTACAAATGATAGTTTATTTGCTGATTCATCATTAACATACAGAGCCATCTTAAGTAATTCAGCATGTTCAGATACTTCAAATGCTAAATATTTAACTGTTTTTCAAAAACCAATTGTCGGATTTACAACTAATAAATTAAATATTTGTGAATATGATAATAACTTTAATTTTATAGACAGTACGACTGTTTTAAACGGTTCTCATAGTAGAAAATGGTATTTAGGAAATGGAGATAGTTCTAACATTGCAAATCCTTTTATTGCCTACAATTCCAGTGGATTGGTAGATATAAAATTAGTAGCAACTACCAATTGGGGATGCAAAGATTCTATTACAAAAACTGTCACTGTATACCCCAAACCAACTGTTGGATTTACAACTAATAATCCAATTCAATGTATAAATGGAAATAATTTTTTATTTAACGATACTTCATCTATTAGTTCAGGAACTTATTCAAGAAAATGGAATTTAGGTACAGGAAATAATGATACCACTTTGCTTTCAAATCCAAGTAAAGTTTATTTAACTGAAAATACTTACAATATAAAACTACTTGCAACAAGTGATTATGGATGTAAAGATTCAATAATAAAATCAATTACAGTTAATCCTAAACCAATTGTTGGATTTAGTATTAATAATGTGAATCAATGTTTAAGTAATAATAGCTTCTTATTCAATGATACTTCCATCATTTCAAGCGGTAATATTGCTAAAAGGTTATGGAAATTAAGCAGTATTGATTCCTCTTCAAATTTTAGCTTTAACAAAGTGTTTACAATTCCTGGAGCTTACAGTGTAAAATTAATTGAAGAAAGTAATAATGGATGTAAGGATTCACTTACAAAAAACATTTCAGTTACTCAACTGATTGCAACTACATCAACAACAAAAAGTAATATTTGTAGTGCAAATGGAAATGGAACCGCAAGTATATTGGTAACAAATGGAACTTCACCATATACTTATTTGTGGGGGTCAAATGCTAATAGTCAGAATACACCTATTGCTTCTGGTTTAAAGGAAGATACTTATCAAGTTACAGCTACAGATTCCAACAACTGTAGTATTGCCAAAAGTATTAAGGTGTTAAATACTCCAAATGTAAATACGCAAGTACCCATCACTAATATAGCCATGCTTGACCAAAGCAGTGTTGCAAATTTTAGCCAATATTATAATTATGATTTGCCACTAAGTATTAATCCAAATTCAAATAATCCTAAAAATTATGCCGATGCAGGTAAATATTTTAGGTTTAAAATTCAAAGTAAAAATAGCAAATTAAATGGACAATCTATTGTTAATGGATTTTGTAAAGTAAGGAGTAATAGTCCATATGTAACAATTACGGATAGCATCGCAGCATTAAACAATATAGCCTATAATGGTAAAGTTTGGTCAGGTGATGAGTTTGAGGTATATATAAATCCTACTACCCCAAAAGGAAGTAATTTATATTTAGATTTTGTTGTGGAAGAAAGTGCAACTCAATTTAGCACTGGTTGTTTATCAATTCCTATAGCACCTTTAAATTATTCTCCAAATACTGCTTTAACCATAGACGATGATAATAACCCAGATAGTCATGGAAACAATAATGATACCTGTGAATTAGGCGAAGCCATTGAGTTTTATCCATGGCTAAATAATGTATCGGATAAAAATGCACAATATGTAAAAGGAACATTATTGAACAATAACAATTTTACAGGAGTAAATATTTGGAACAATATTAAAGGTGTAAATGATACGGTAATGAATAATACCTGGTGGAATTTAGCTTTTGGAAAACCGACTTCAATTGATACAAGTTCAGTTAACACAAAACCAGCCATGGACTTTGTAATTGACTATAGTTATGGAGCACCAAGAAACAACTTTGACTTAAACCTAGCTGTTGCTGCTGGATTTAGGTTGTTGGCAGATACTACACTTTCTTTGGTTCAATGGTCCTTACCTTATAATTTTAAATCAGAAGTTGGACCAGCTGATGCATTGCAAATTAACCCACAATCTTTATCTTATACATCATTAATTGGAAGTAATAAAGTAGCTATAACTAGCAACAGAAGTTGGGCAGTAACTTCAAATCAATCGTGGGTTACACTTAATAAAAATGCAGGTATAGGAAATGATAGTATAAATATAACGGTAGCTGCTAATACAGGACTTCCACGTACTGCTTTAATAACCTTTACAGCAGGTTTAATTACTAAAACACTTACAATAAATCAAGATAGCTTTACAACTGCCGATGTATTATCATTGGATAAAGACTCAATCAATACCTCATTTGGTGCAAGTTTAAATACTGTTCAAGTAAGTAGTAATAGAAGTTGGACAGTTAGTAGTAACCAAAGTTGGTGTGGAGTAAGTACTGTTAGTGGTAGTGGAAATGGTAACTTTAACGTAATAAATTCAATTAACAATACTGGACTTTTCAGGAATGCATTGGTAACTGTTACAGCAGGTACAATTACTAAAAATTTATATGTAGGCCAAAGTGCTACTGTAGGTATTAATAATCCAATATTTAATGACCAACAAATTTCTATTTATCCAAATCCTAATCATGGTAATTTTACTATTCAACTAAAAAACACAGCTGATAAAAACGGTACAATTACCATAGTAGATATGTTAGGCAGAATTGTTTATGAAACATCTTATAAATTAAATGGCAATGAGGATACTATTTCTATTTCACAGATGCATTTACATGCTGGAACCTTTAGTATTATTATTGGCAAAAAAGATGGGGTTACTTCAAGGAAATCGTTTGTGGTAATAGGAGAATAAAACTTCCGTTATTATAAAAAACATGCTATCATAATATTTAAGAGCAAATGTTTTGTAAAAACATGCTTGTACCTTTAAATAATGCACGTATTGTGGCGAGCGTGGGGCAGACTTCCGACACATCGGAAAAGCGGGCCGTGCCTCAAGCCATGTGGGAGGGTAGCTTTTTATTGTCTAGTCCTGCAAGGCAGGATTTCTTTTTCAGCAATGGAAAAAGAAAGAAGAAAAAAGTGGATTTTGAAAAAGTATATATGGTTAAGTTTTACGCTAAATAAACTCAAACTCGCAAGATGCGAGCGTAATTTTAAAACCTGAAAGTTTTTGTTTGCAATGTAAAGACGTTTAATTAAACGTCTCTACAAAATATCTTGTCAAAGCTCAAAAACCAATCAACCAATTAACAATCCAACCTTCACCTAAACACTCAAACTTACACTGGCATTTCCGCCATCAAACTTTTCTGCAGGATTGTATTTGGTGATTTTAACAGTAATGTTTTCTAAATGATTGTAGTCAGTTTTTAGTTTTGTAATAATGCTATGAGCCACAGTTTCTATAAAGTCTCGTGGAATTTCCATTTCGGAATTTACTATGGCAAAAACCTTTTCATAATCTAATACATCACTAATAAGCTCATAGGATTTGTTATTTGCCACATTTTCGGTCAATGTAATATCCACCCTATATTTGCCACCATTTACCTTTTCAAAATCATACATTCCGTGGTATGAAAAAAATTCAAGGTTTTCTAAACAAGTTTGTACTTTCATGGGTTGTTATAATAATAAACAAAAAAACTACTTTCGCACCGTAATAAAAAACCTTTATTAGTTGTTTGCGTTTAATTGCAAAGCAACCAATAAATAAAATAAAAACCATGACTACAAACTCACAAGAATTTACAAGAGCTAACAAGCAAGATGTTTACAACCATCCCGATTATTATTTATTGGATGAATTATTGAGTGAAGAACATAAATTAATTCGCAGCGCAGTGCGCGATTACGTTAAAAAAGAACTTTCTCCAATTATAGAAGACGTGGCTCAAAAAGCTGTTTTCCCACTTTTTATGGTAAAGCAATTAGGTGATTTGGGTTGCTATGCTCCGCAATTACCAATAGAATATGGTTGTGGCGGAATGGATTATATTACCTACGGAATCATGATGCAAGAGTTAGAGCGTTGCGATTCGGGAGTTCGTTCTACTGCTTCTGTTCAAGGAAGTTTGGTGATGTATCCTATTTATAAATTTGGTAGCGAAGAACAAAAACATAAATATTTACCCAAATTAGCCAAAGGCGATATGTTAGGTTGCTTTGGTTTAACAGAACCTAACCATGGTTCTGATCCAGGTGGAATGACTACTAATTTTAAACCTGCTGGCGATGGCAAACATGTAATACTGAACGGTGCTAAAATGTGGATTTCAAATTCACCTTATGCCGATGTAGCAGTGGTTTGGGCTAAAAATGAACATGGAAAAATAAAAGGAATCATTGTAGAACGTGGCATGGAAGGATTTACCACGCCCGAAACCCATAACAAATGGAGCTTACGTGCCAGCGCAACTGGTGAGTTAGTGTT
>CAMCQX010000035.1 GCA_945876985.1 Chitinophaga pinensis | reverse complement strand
AGTAAATGTAAAATTAGTTCATAATCAAAGGCATATTTAAAACGGGTTTCTAAAAAGTAATCGCGCTTTAATTGACTCTTGTTAAAAAAACAAGTTGGTTGGTAAATATTTGGCAGCATGCCTACCTCTAAAACTTTTTCAAACCTTACAGGATTCCCTTTTACAGTTTCAATTTCTTCACCTAAAGCATTAATAGTGGTACAATTTCCATGCACTAATGATGTTTCGCTATTTACCTCAAAACAAGAAACAGCCGTTTCCACTGCATTCGGCATTAACAAATCATCGGAATTAATAAAAGCAATGATTTCACCTTTACACATTTTAAATGCTTGGTTAATCGCATCTGCCTGACCCAAATCGGCTTTACTTTGCCAATAAGTAATATTGGCATCGTATTTTTTTATTATGTCTAAACTTCCGTCATTAGAGCCACCATCCATTACAAAATATTCAATATTTTTATAGGTTTGGTTCAAAACAGAAAGAATAGTTTGCTCCAAAAATTGCACTTGGTTATAACTAGGTGTTATGATGCTAACTAATGGATTATTCATTTTTACAAATAACGAAAATTTTTATCAAAAAACTTAACATAAATCTAATCAAATCTGATTGACTTTACAGGACTAATTTTACTAACTACATTTGCTGGCAACAGCAATAAAACTAAGCAAATAACAAAGCATGAAACATTTACTAAAATAAAATCGAAAGGTTGGAACGAAACCGGAACGGCACTTACGTAATAATCTTTTTCCGAAAGTTTTATTAAACTAAATTGTTGTTGAAGCATGCCCAATCCAAAAGCAAAAGCATTGCCAAGCAATAAACCTCTGATAATAATAAAGGCCGCTAAATTCAAAAATATTCTGATAATATTCAAATTATTTAAACCCAAAGCTTTTAGCATACCAATCATATTACTGCGCTCAACAATTAAAATAAGTAACGCTGTAACCATATTAATAATGGCAACTGCAGCCATCAAAATTAATATAATCATGACGTTTACATCCAACATATTTAGCCAATTAAAAAGGTCGGGAAAAACTAAATTAATGGGGGTAATTCCCATAGTATATGGTGTTACGGTAGCAAGTAAATCAACTTTTACATCTAATGAATCAAAATTATTTACAAAAACTTCGTAACCTGTAAATAAATTATTGGACCATCCATTTAATTTTTGAATTTGTTTGATGTCAACTATGGCGTACAAATCGTCAATTTCACCCAAGTTAGTATCAAATATTCCAACTATGTTGAACTTACGAACGCGAGGTGGATCTTGAATAAAATACACAAAAATTCCATCACCCACTTTAAACCCCAATTTTTGTGCTAACGAGGAAGAAAGTAAAATTTGATTACAAAGTTTTACAGTATCTAATTTTGGAATGTTGCCAGCTATGATACTATTTTTTAAATACGTAAAATCAAACTGGGAATCAACGCCTTTTAAAACAATTCCTTGAAAATCGTTTTCAGTTTTAATAATACCAGCTTTTATTGCATATTTTTGAAAGTGTTTAAATCCATTTTTAGCATTAATAAATTGCTCCACATCAGCATTACCTTCTATAGGCAAACTTTGGTATGATTGGTTTTGGTCAAGATTATTAATTAAAATATGTGATTGAAAATTGGAAAGTTTTTGACTAACTTGCTGCTTGTAACCACGCGAAATAGCAATTGCTAAAAGCATAACAGTAACACTAATGGCTACCGCCAAAGTAGCTATGCGAACGATAAGTTTAGAAAACGAAGTTTGTTTACTTTGGCTTAAACGTTTTGATATAAAATAACTTAATTGCAAATTGAATGAATAATAGAATTGTCAAATATAATATTAGCATTTGTTTTATAGTGCTTTTGCTTTTAATTTCTGAAATAAATGCACAAATTATATTGGGATCAGCCAGAATAGATGCTTATAAACCATTGCTAAAAAATAAAAAAATTGGTTTGGTGGTGAATCAAAGTAGTTTGGTAAATAGCACGCATTTAATTGATACTTTGAAAAGTTTAAAGGTAAATATTACCACACTTTTTTCACCTGAACATGGCCTCCGTGGAAATTATTCTGCAGGAGAAAAAATAAAAAGTGGCATGGATGAAAAAACAGGTTTGCCCATTATTTCATTGTATGGAAACAATAAAAAACCAAGTGCGGAACAACTAAAAAATGTTGACATTGTTATCTTTGATTTACAAGACGTAGGTGCTCGTTTTTACACCTATATCAGCACCTTGCATTATGTGATGGAAGCATTGGCTGAAACCAATAAAACGCTGATTGTTTTAGACAAACCAAATCCGAATGGAGACATGATAGACGGACCGGTTTTAGATACTAATTTCCATTCGTTTGTGGGCATGCATCCCATTCCAATTTTACATGGAATGACCATGGGCGAATATGCGCAAATGATCAATGGAGAAAGTTGGTTAAAACGCAAAATAAAATGCAAATTGATAGTTATTCCAATGAAAAACTATACGCACAAAACTGTTTATATGCCACCTATTTTTCCTTCCCCTAATTTAAGAACATATGCTGCCATTAGATTATATGCAAGCTTGTGTTTTTTTGAAGGAACTGAAATAAGTTTAGGACGTGGAACCGATAAACCTTTTGAATGCATTGGCTTGCCAAATTCAAGTATTGGTAATTATGAATTTACGCCAAAATCAATTCCTGGGGTGGCCGACAATCCTCCGCAAAAAGATAAACTTTGTAAAGGATATTTATTAAGTTATGAAGCCAAAAATATCAATAAAATAAACTTAAATTGGCTCATAGAATTTTATAAAACAAGCACAGATACCGCCCATTTTTTTAATCCATTTTTCGACAAACTAGCGGGTACAAACGTTTTGCGTAAACAGATAATTAGTGGACTTACAGCCAAAGAAATTGAAAAAACCTGGCAGGTAGATTTAGAAAAATTTAAAACTATTCGTAAGAAATATGTTTTGTATAAAGATTAATATTGCGGCAGCATGAAAATATTAATTATCCGTTTTAGTTCCATTGGCGATATCGTTTTAACAACTCCAGTTATTAGGTGTTTAAAGCAACAATTAAATGCTGAAATACATTATTTAACAAAGCCCAATTTTGAAAGTATTTTAAATGCCAATCCATACATAGATCAATTACATGTTTTAGATAAAAGTTTGATTGCAAAAGCAAAGGAATTGCAATCAGAAAACTTTGATTTTGTGATTGATTTACACAATAATATTCGAACATTCATTTTCAAAAAAACATTGGGCGTAACAGATTATTCATTCCCAAAACTGAATTTTGAAAAGTGGTTATTGGTAAATTTCAAAACCAACAAAATGCCCAATATTCATATTGTAGATAGGTATTTTGAAGCAGCCAAAAAGCTTGGAATTATTAATGACAACAAAGGATTAGATTATTTTTTACCCATAGATTTTTCGTTTGAATATCCTTTAGATTTAAACCAACCATTTATAGCTTGGGCAATTGGAGCGCAACATTTTACCAAGCGTTTTCCGATTCATAAAATCATTGAAATTTGCAATAAAATAAACTTGCCAATTTACCTGTTAGGAGGAAAAGAAGATGAAACTAATGGCGATGAAATTGCAAAGCAAAGCAATGCAAATGTGGTAAATTTATGTGGCAAATTAAGTTTACATCAATCGGCTTATGTTGTTAAAAATAGTTCACTACTTATTACCAACGATACTGGTTTAATGCATATTGGCGCGGCTTTCCAAAAACAAATTATTTCACTTTGGGGAAATACCACTCCATTGTTAGGCATGAATCCTTATTATGGCAATAATGAAGTGAAACAAGCATTGTTTGAAAACAAAAATATAAGTTGCCGCCCGTGCAGTAAAATTGGCTTCCACAGTTGTCCAAAGAAACATTTTAAATGCATGGAAGATTTGGATGTTCAAAGCATTGAAGAAGAAATAAGATTGATGATTGGTGGGAATTGATAGATAAAACAGAAAAAAATATATAAAATTAAAGCCGATTGTATGCCTTACAGTCGGCTTTTTGCGTTAATATTGCAGTTTAATTTTTATAATAAAATATCATGCTAAAACTTGGAGATAAAGTAAAATTTGTAAATGAAAACATGGAAGGTATTGTTACCAGTTTTAAAGGAAAAAATATGGTGGGCGTAACCATTGAAGACGATTTTGAAATTCCGGTTTTGGCAAGTGAAGTACTGAAAATAGATTTTGATGAAGTAAAGCCTGATGCGGCTAAAAAAGAAGTTGACGACAAGCTTAAATCAAAACTAAATACCAATCCGTTGGGAATATTTTGGGCTTATAACCGAATGGGTGAAAACGAAGTGGAGGGTGTGTTGCACAATAACAGTTGCGATATTTTATTATATGCCATTTACCAAAAAGAAAAAGATATTTTTAGTTTATACAAAACTGGTAAATTAAACCGTGGAGAAGAGCTAAATATGTTGAAGTTAAATTTGGAAAACTACGATAAATGGAATCCACTTTTATTCCAATTAATTTTGGCAGACGACATAAACATGAAGCCGTCAAAGCCTTTACATATTGAGTTTAAAACCAATCCAAAGGAGTTCCATCAATCGTTAAAGTTCTGTTTCTTTTTACAAAAACAGGCTTATATGTTTAAGTTAAACGAAGAGTTTACACAATTGAATTTAACGGCATTGAAACAAAAAGATTTTTCAGAAAAACATAAAGTTGAAACCATTGATTTAAGCACCAAACCTGAACCAGTGATTGATTTACATTTTGAAAAATTATTGGAACGTGGTTATACTAAACAAACCAACGATATCATTGGCGTGCAAATGGATGTATTTATTAAAACTTTAGAAGCTGCTTATATCAATCAAATGAAAAGCATTGTGTATGTTCATGGAATTGGCAACCAATATTTGAAGAATAAAATCCATACTTTTTTAACTAAAAACAAGCGCCTTGCCAAGCATTTTGAAGATGCTGATCCTTTAAAATTTGGTGGCGGTGCAACGTATATTGAAATAGGGTAGGAGTAATTAGCCATTGCAGGCAAGGACACCTGCAATGGCTGAATATTTATCTCAAACAATGAGATTGCTTTCCCGCTTTGGCGGGACAGGCTTCGCAATGACGACATAATCCAACATTTATTTTATAGCCGATGTTGGCATACTGGCCAAAATCAATTAGATTATAGTTTACTTTTTACTGAATTTGTCACCAAAAACCTTTTTGAATTTTTCTAATTTTGGAGCAATTACAAACTGGCAATAAGATTGTTGACTGTTTTGATTGTAATAATTTTGATGGTAATCTTCGGCAGGGAAATAATTATTCACAGAAGCTATTTCAGTTACAATTGGATTGCTAAAAGCACCCGATTGATCTAAGTCTATTTTATATTTTTCAGCTGCTAATTTCTGCGAATCACTGTTGTAATAAATGGCAGAGCGATATTGGGTTCCTCTGTCATTTCCTTGCTGATTCAAGGTTGTTGGATCGTGAGTTTGCCAAAAAATAGATAGCAAAGTTTCATAAGAAACTATGTTTGAATCGAACCAAATTTTGCAAACTTCTGCATGACCTGTTCTTCCATCACAAACTTCACGGTATGTTGGGTTCTTAACATCCCCATTGCTGTAACCACTTTCAATTTTTGTTATTCCATTTACTTGTTGAAAAACTGCTTCTACACACCAAAAACATCCTGCACCAAAAACTGCAGTTGATAGCGAATCATTGTTAACTGTATTCATAACTTTATTTGTCTCTTTTGTTTTTTTAGTTTTGTTTTGAGCACAACTTGTAGTGCTAATTATTAATAATGCTTGCAAGTAAAAAATAGTTTTTGTAATTTTCATTAATTTAAATAATTTATTCGATGGCAAATATGTATTACTTTAAACATAAACGCATTTTATTATTAATATGTTTTATAAACTTCAGTACTTTTTTTGTAAAAAGTCAGGTGGTAAACACTGCAACGCTTGATACCACTGACATTGAATCGAATGGGAAATTTAAAATAAATGGTTTTATTGACACCTATTATGCATGGAACGACAATCAGCCAGATGGTAAAGATATTCCCTATTTCAATTCTTCACAACGACATAATGAGTTCAGTATTAACTTGGCTTATATTGATTTCAATTATTCGAGCAGTAAAATTAGGGCGCGATTTATACCTTCATTTGGTAGTTTTATGAATGCTAATTACGCTACAGAAACTGGAACTTTAAAAGATTTGTTAGAAGCACGAGTGGGAATTAAACTATCAGAAAAAAAAGAAATTTGGATAGATGCTGGTGTTTTAGGTTCGCCTTTTACCAATGAAAATGCGGTAAGTAAAGACCAATTAATGTATACCCGAAGTTTAGCCGCAGAATTTGTACCTTATTACTTATCTGGTGTTAGGTTAAGCGTTCCTATTTCAAAGAAAACAAATTTTTACGCTTATGTAATCAATGGTTGGCAGCAAATAGTAGATTTAAACCACGATAAATCATTGGCCATTCAGTTTGAAACCCGACCAAATAATAACTGGCTTTTGAATTGGAATGTATATGCTGGAAACCATCAAACTATTTATTATCCAAACCACCGCATGCGCTATTTTAGTGATGTATATGCCATTTATGCTCCCGCAAAAAGCAAACTGAACATGTCGGCTTGTTTGTATGCAGGCATGCAGGAAATAAAAGATTCAGTAACGGGTGTTTTGAAAAATGTTTTTTGGAGTCAAGCAAATATTACAGCACGTTATTTTGTGGCAAAAAACTGGAGCATTTCAGGACGATTAGAAGCCTTTATTGACAATGATGAAGCTGAAGTTTTAAGCATTACAAACGAAAAAGGATTTAATACTTTTAGCCATACTTTGGGCCTTAATTACCATGTAAATAAAAATGCCATGTTCCGCATTGAACAACGCAGTATTTATGCTGACAAATACATTTTTGAGGCTACAAAAAATCAAATAACCAATACTTCCAATTATATAGTTGGAAGCTTAGCGGTTTGGTTTTAATTTATTAATTGTAAATTATATTGCAATTTGAAATTGCAGAACAACTAATTTCCTACAAATTCTGGGCATTTTTTATATGTATTTTGCAAATCAAAAGCTTAAATAAAAACAAAAAGTAAAAACTTTGTTTAATAAGTATATGGAAAAAAAAGCAATGAATATAGTTTGGTTTAAACGTGATTTACGGCTTACCGATCATGAACCTTTATATTATGCTTTGCAATCTGAGTTACCACTTTTGTTAATTTATATTTTTGAACCCAGTGTTATGGCTTATCACGACAGTGATGTAAGACATTGGCGTTTTGTGTTTGAATCGCTCAAGGAAATGAATGAACGCCTAAAAACCACCAATACGCAAATTTACATATTTCATAATGAAGCCAAGGAGGTTTTTGAAATGCTTGCGCATCAATTCAATATTCACAGTATTTTTTCATCAGAAGAAATAGGCAATGGACTTACCTATGAACGTGACAAAGCCATGAAAATATTATTTTTAAAAAATCGTATTTTATGGAAAGAATACCAAACAAATGGAATTGTTCGTGGATTAAAAACCCGAAAAATATGGGAAAAACTTTGGGAAAGTCAAATGACAAAACAGCCAAATTTAGTAAAAGAAAATGGTTGGAATATGGTTGAACTTGACCAATCAATTTTTAATAAAATAAAAGGTGAAGAATTAAACAGTGAAATCACTACTCGAAATAAAAACTTTCAAGAAGGAGGAGAATTTTGGGCTTGGCGATATTTAGAAAATTTTTTAAAAGAACGACATGTCAATTACAGTAAACACATAAGTAAGCCTTTACTAAGCAGAAAAGGCTGCAGTCGTTTATCGCCTTATATAACTTATGGAAACATAAGTATGCGAATGGTTTTTCAATTTACAAAACAACATTATAACACTTCGCCAAACAAAAGGGCTTTGTCTAACTTCATTTCTCGGTTGCATTGGCATTGTCATTTTATTCAAAAATTTGAAAGTGAAAGCAGGTATGAATTCGAAAATATAAACCGTGCTTACCATTCATTAATCAAACCAAAAAATGAATCATATATTACTGCATGGCAAACCGGTAACACGGGCGTTCCAATAGTAGATGCATGCATGCGGTGCTTGGTAGCTACTGGTTATATTAATTTCAGAATGAGGGCCATGGTAGTTTCATTTTTTGTTTTCAACCTTTGGCAAGACTGGCGTGAACTGCATTTTTTGGCGCGTCAGTTTTTAGATTATGAACCAGGAATTCATTACCCACAGCTTCAAATGCAAAGTGGCACAACTGGTATTAATACCATTAGAATTTATAACCCTATAAAAAATTCAGAAGAACACGATACGGAAGGCCTTTTTATTAAGCAATGGATTCCAGAATTAAAAAATATTCCATCACAACTAATTCATGAACCTCATAAACTCACATTAATTGAGCAGCAATTATATGCTTGTGAAATTGGAAAACATTATCCAGCTCCTATTGTTGACTTAGAAGCTACCAGAAAAAAAGCAAGTGAAATTGTTTGGAGTTTTAGAAAAAATGAAGATGTGAAAATAGAAGCAAAAAAAATATTGGCAAAACATGTTAACTTATCAAGCTCTAAATTAACAAAAACAAAGAAATGAACAAAACAATTAAGTTAATATTATGTATTTTATTGCCACTTTTGGTGGGAGGTATTTCGGGTTATTTTACATCGCAAAGTATTCCAAATTGGTATGTTTACTTAAACAAGCCAAGTATTAATCCCCCTAATTATTTATTTGGCCCAGTATGGACTTTACTATACATACTTATGGGAATTTCTTTTTACTTAATATTAAATAAACCAAAAGTAAATTGGTTATTAGTTGGTATTTTTATAACACAATTAATATTAAACTTTTTTTGGAGTTTTATATTCTTTAATGCTCACAATTTGGGCTTAGCATTGGTTGAGATAATACTACTTTGGGCAAGCATTTTGGCTATGATTATTTTGTTTTACAAAACAAATAAATGGGCAGCTATTTTAAATATTCCTTATTTACTTTGGGTAAGTTTTGCTACACTTTTAAACTATAGTATTTACAGTTTAAACTAAACTTATATGAAAACATTTTTAAGAGCCAAATGGCAAAATCTTATTATGGCTAACTATGAAATTGATCCTTCTATTTTATTACCCTATTTACCAAAAGGAGTTGAACTTGATTATTTTCATGGTAAAACCTATGTAAGCTTGGTTGGGTTTTTATTTAAAAATACTTCCATATTCCTTATACCTATTCCTTTTATGGGAACTTTTGAAGAAGTGAATCTTCGTTTTTATGTATTGCGAAAAGAAGGAAATGAAATGAAAAGAGGAGTGGTTTTTATTAACGAAACTGTACCTAACAAGATTGTAGCATACGTAGCCAATAAACTTTATAAAGAACATTACATTGCTATTCCAACCAAACATAGTTGGAAAATGACCGGCAATACTAAAGAAATAACCTATCAGTGGAAGGTAAAATCTAAATGGAACAGCATACAAGTAAATGCCTTGGCTACCAAGCAAAACATGGCAGCTGGAAGCATTGAGGAATTTATTTTTGAGCATTATTTTGGGTATACCAAAGTAAATGAAAACCATAGTATTGAATACAAAATTAACCACCCTAGTTGGCAAATAAATAGTATAAATGATTATAAAATTGAATGTGATTTTGCAGCGTTTTATGGCAACGACTTTGAGATTTTAAATCACGCAAAACCTAATTCAGTAATGCTTGCAGAAGGTTCGGATATTAGTGTAGATTGGAAACGAATAAGTTTTTAAAAACAGCATATGCAAGGAGTAAAAAAAGAAAATTTACCATCGAA
>CAMCQX010000034.1 GCA_945876985.1 Chitinophaga pinensis | reverse complement strand
ACGCCCAATAACAAAAATACTAATTCCAAAAAAGATAAAATAGAAATTGAACCTGAACCAAAAAGTCAGAAATTAGCTAAGGTTTTTTATGTTGTTAAACGGGGTGATGTATTAAGTGATATAGCCGATTGGTTTGATTGTAGCAATGCCGATATTAAACATTGGAATAAATTAAAGAGTAACAATGTTCAAAAGGGTAAAAAGCTTACTATTTTTGTAGCAGCAAACAAAACTGGTTACTACAAACGAATCAACAAAATGACTACCAAACTAAAGAAAAAATTGAAAAGAAAAGATTAATTTTTATCTCAACTTTAAATATAAAAAAGCCAAACTCATTTTATAAGTTTAGCTTTTCTGATTTATAAATAAATTTTATAGTTTAGGGAGGTTTATTTTGTCTTGAATAATAATACTTTCACTAAATTCATCTTTTATTTTATTGTAAAAAAGTTTTGCTTCCAATTTTGACCTGAAGTCCCCTACTCTAATTTTAAAATAAGGCTGTTGATATGATAAATAAGCTGTTTGTTCAGGAAATAATCTTAAAAACTTTGTCTTTATATTATTTGCATTGATGCGTTCATTGCCTGAAAACAATTGAATTCTAAATCCAGAAATAGTTCTGTTAATATTATTCTTGGCAATATTTTTATCAATTAAACTATCTAAATAAATATTGTCACCTTTTATTTTAATAGCACCCGTATTTTGTGAGAGAGCATTTAAATTTAAGACAAAACAGCATGTAATAAACGATATAACATTAATTGTTTTCATTATTTTCTTCAATAATTTTTAAACTACTTGAACAGCCCAAAATATCGGCTCCTGCTAATAATAACTCTAAAGCTTGTTTATTAGTTTTTATTCCTCCAGCAGCTTTAATTTTTATTTTAATTGGCAAATTTGCTCTCATTAATTTTACCGTTCTTGGCTCAGCTCCTGTACTTGCAAAACCAGTAGATGTTTTCACATAATCAACTTCACAATCGGCACAAACTTTACAAGCCCTAATAATTTCCTCATCAGATAAATAAGCTGTTTCAATGATAACTTTTACTTTTTTGTTTTGTAAATGACAAACTGTTACTACCGATTGAATATCGTTTTGTACTGTTTGCATATCACCACTTTTAAAAGCAGCAATATTCATGACCATATCTATCTCATCAGCACCACTTATAATTGCTTTTTTAGCTTCTTCTACTTTGGCTCCAACTGTTGAATATCCTAGAGGAAAACCCACAACAGTTATAATTTTTATTGCTTTTTTTACAATGGATTTCTTTGCTAATTGAACAAAATATGGTGAAATACAAATACCATAAAAACCATGTGTTATTGCCTCATTACAAAGTTGAATAATTTCTTCCTTTGTACAATCAGGTTTTAAATTTGTATGCTCTATTCGTTTAGCTAACTCCATTTTTTTATTTTTTAAGCTTCTTTAAGGTAATATAACCTATTAAACACCTTCTTTCCCATGGCATTGTTTAAATTTTTTACCACTTCCACACGGGCATAAATCATTCCTACCAACTTTTGCATCGGCATAAACTTGCTGTTGCTTTGGCTTATCGCTCTCAGGTTGACCAGCATTTTGCATAGCTCTTTGTTGTGCTTCTGCAATGTCATCTGTTCTACTGGTTTGTAACCTTGGTGCTGGTTCTTTTTTAGGTAATTGTTGCGTAGTTTTTATATTTTGATTGTTGTCACCAACCATAATATGTCCTTTGAACAACATGCCTAAAACCTCCCGATTTATTCTGCTCAATAATCCTTTAAATAAATTAAAAGACTCCAATTTATAAATCAATAAAGGATCTTTTTGTTCAAATACCGCATTTTGAGATGATTGTTTTAAATCGTCCATTTCACGTAGATGCTCTTTCCACTCATCGTCAATGATCCAAAGAGTGGCAAATTTTTCAAATACTTTTGCTACTTCTTTTCCTTGATTTGCAACTGCATCTTTAATATTTACTGGTAATTGAATATTACGTAAACCATCAGTAATTGGCACAACAATCATTTCATGCTGTTGAACTTTATTTTCGTTATTTATTTGATTAAATACTGGGAAAGATTGAGTAGCCATATGTCCTAATTTTGATTTGTAATGGTCGTTTAATTCTTCCATTAACAAGTCAACAACTACTTCTGTGTTTCCACTAAAGTCATCTTCAGTTAATTTTATTTCATGAGTTAGTAAGCGCAAGGTTTCCAATTTAAACTCACTAAAACTTTTCATTTCCTGATAAGTTTCTACCAATTCGTAACACAAATCGTGAAGCATGTTACTTAAGTCTAACTCTAATTTATCGCCATATAATGCACTTCTTCTTTTAGCGTAAATTACCTCACGCTGAGAGTTCATTACATCATCATACTCTAACAAACGCTTACGAGTTCCAAAGTTATTTTGCTCTACTTTGCGTTGTGCATTTTCAATGTTTTTGGTAATCATAGAGTGCTCAATGTTTTCACCCTCTTTCATACCCAATCTGTCCATTACTTTTGCTATTCTTTCGCTTCCGAATAAACGCATTAAGTCATCTTCCAAACTAATATAAAAACGCGAAGAACCTGGATCTCCTTGACGTCCCGCACGACCACGTAACTGTCTGTCAACTCTTCGCGATTCGTGGCGTTCGGTACCAATAATTGCTAATCCACCTGCATCTTTCACGCCATCACCTAATTTTATATCGGTTCCCCTTCCAGCCATGTTGGTAGCTATTGTAACTGCACCTTTTTGTCCAGCTTCAGCAATAACTTCTGCTTCACGTTGGTTTTGCTTTGCATTTAACACATTATGTTTTAGCTTACGCATGGTTAACATTCGGCTTAATAATTCCGATACTTCTACCGAAGTTGTTCCCACCAATGTTGGTCGTCCAGCTTCCGAAAGTTTTACTATATCGTCAATTACTGCGTTGTATTTTTCACGCTTAGTTTTATAAATAATGTCGTTCTCATCTTTACGAGCAATGGCTCTATTTGATGGAATTACCACTACATCTAATTTATAAATTTGCCATAATTCACCAGCTTCTGTTTCCGCTGTTCCCGTCATACCACATAATTTATGGTACATTCTAAAGAAGTTTTGCAAAGTTACAGTAGCATAAGTTTGCGTAGCCGCTTCTACTTTTACGTTTTCTTTGGCTTCAATGGCTTGGTGCAAACCATCGCTATACCTACGTCCGTCAAGCACACGACCAGTTTGCTCATCTACTATTTTTACTTTTCCATCAGATAAAATGTATTCTACATCTTTATCAAACATACAATATGCTTTTAGCAATTGATTTACAGTATGAATGCGTTCCGATTTAATAGAAAAATCAAGCATTAACTGCTCTTTTTCTTCTGCTTTTTGATCAGCCGAAATACCTTCTTTATTTTCTATTTGCGCAATGGCCGAACCTACATCAGGAATAATAAAAAACTGCGGATCTTCGCCATTAGCGGTAATTAATTCCGTGCCTTTTTCTACTAAATCAATTGAATTTACTTTTTCATCTATTACAAAATACAAATCTGCATCTACTTTATGCATTTCTTTTTGTTGATCTTGTAAATAATAACTTTCGGTTTTGGTTAAAATTTGTTTGATACCTTGTTCTCCCAAATATTTTATTAATGCAGAGTTTTTAGGCATTGCACGCTGTGCTTGCAATAATTTAAAACCACCATTTTTTTCATCGCCTGCGGCAATCATTCTTTTAGCATCGCCTAAAGCCATATTGAAAACTTGCTTTTGGGCATTCACTAATTTTTCAATACGTGGTTTCAACGCAAAAAACTGTTGGTCATCGCCTTTTGGAACCGGGCCTGATATAATCAATGGAGTTCTTGCATCATCTACTAATACTGAATCCACCTCATCTACCATGGCAAAATGATGTTTGCGCTGAACCAATTCTTCTTTTTCACGCGCCATGTTATCACGTAAGTAATCAAAACCGAATTCATTATTAGTTCCGTAAGTAATATCGGCTAAATAAGCCAAACGCCTTGCTTCCGTATTTGGTTGATGGTAATCAATACAATCAACTCTCAAACCATGAAATTCAAATAAAGGTGCATTCCATTCGCTATCTCTTCGTGCCAAATAATCGTTCACAGTTACAATGTGAACACCTTCGCCAGCCAATGCATTTAAATAAGCAGGTAAAGTAGAAACCAAAGTTTTACCTTCACCAGTTCCCATTTCCGAAATTTTTCCGCTATGCAATACAATTCCACCTATTAATTGCACATCGTAATGCACCATATTCCAAACTACTGTATTGCCAGCGGCATCCCAAGTATTGCTAAAAATAGCTTTATCACCTTGAATAGTAACAGGTTTTACAGGTTTTGTTTGTGCGGCTAAATCGCGGTCAAACTGACTTGCGGTAACTACTAATTGTTTGTTTTCGGTAAGTCTGTGTGCAGTTTCTTTTACCACCGCAAATGCTTGAGGAAGTATTTCGTTCAGTGCTTTTTCTATTTGCACATCACGTTCTTTTTTTAGTTTATCTATTTGCTTAAACAAATCATCTTTGTCTAATAAATCAATTTCGTCTACTTCAGTTTCAGCTAAAAGTGCTGCTATTTTTCCATCTATTTCCGAAAGTTCAGACTTTATATATGCCTTAAATTCAGCAGTTTTATTCCTTAATTCATCATCAGTTATAGATTGAAGTTTGGCATACTCCTCAGTAATTTGAGCTACAATTGGGTAAATAGGTTTTAAATCTCTGTCTGATTTATTTCCAAATAATTTCTTTAAAAGGGCATTTAACATATACAAAAACGTTGTTTTTTCGATAAAAAATATTTTGCAAAATAAGGATTTTACAGCATCAAAATAATACTTTTTTTTATAAAGTAAATATGAATTAGCTAAAATTAAACCAACTACCATTTATTGACTATTTGGCGCAATTTTAAAATTCAAAATTTCTTACCAGCTTTATAATATATTTGCACACCAAAAAGTAATCAAAACATGAGCAATTACAAAGTATTTCAAATAAATTGCAAACCTGAATTAGCGGAATTATTAATAGCGGAATTAGCTGAAATTGGCTTTGAAGGTTTCTTAGAAAACGACCATGGATTTGAAGCGTATTTAGAAGAAGAAGCTTTTGATGAAACATTGTTCAATGAAATATTGTTTAAATATTCGGTCGATAAAAGCCAAGTAATAGCAAGCAATATTGCGCAGCAAAACTGGAATGCCCTTTGGGAATGCAGCTTTGAACCGGTAATAGTGAGTAACAAACTAATCATAAAAGCCCCTTTCCATAACATTACTGAAAAGTATGAATATGAAATAATCATTCAACCCAAAACTTCGTTTGGAACAGGCCACCACGAAACTACCCAAAGCATTATGGAACTGATGTTGAATATGGATTTTAAAAATAAAACTGTTTTTGATTATGGCTGCGGAACTGGTGTTTTATCCATACTAGCTTCACAATTAGGAGCTGCCAATATATTTGCAAACGATATAGATGATTGGGCCTTTGAAAACGTGGGTGAAAATGCAGGTTATAATAAAATTACCAATATAGATTATCAAAAAGGAGATTTAAGCATTGTTCCAAATGTGGAATACGACATTATTTTAGCCAATATTAACAAGAATATTTTACTAAAAAGTTTTGAGCAACTGAGCAAAAATGTGAAACCAAATGGCATAGTGTTAATCAGTGGTTTTTACGAAACCGATTTACCTGATTTGTTAAATTGTTGCCAAGCTTTTGGTTTAAATTTACAACAAAAAGTAGTAACAAATGGTTGGTGTGCAGCGGTGTTGGTTAGACAATAGTTGATGAACCATGGACCATAGAATATTTAACAAGAATTATTATATTTGAACTATGCTTTTGAAAAAACAAATAATTGAAACCATCGAAAAAATGCCTACTGATGCTACAACAGAAGATTTAATTGAGCGCATTATTTTTATTCAAAAAATAGAAGAAGGAATAAAGGATGTGGATTTAAATAATGTGGTAAATGAATCCGAAGTTGATAATTTAATTGAAAAATGGTCAAAATAAGATGGTCAAATAAATCATTATATGATTTGAAAAACATCTTTGATTACATAGCTCAAGATTCTAAAAAGTATGCTAGTATTCAAGTAAAAAGAATCAAATTAAGAACTCAGCAGCTTAAAATTCAACCTCTTTCAGGAAGAAAAGTACCTGAATATAATGATGAAAATGTGAGGGAATTGATAGAGGGAAATTACAGAATTGTTCATTTGATAAAAGAAAATCAAATATTTATTTTAACAATTCATCACGCAGCAAAAATGTTAGTTTAGAAATTGATTTGTTAAATTGCTGCCAAGCTTTTGGTTTAAATTTACAACAAAAAGTAGTAACAAATGGATGGTGCGCTTCGGTGCTGGTTAGACAATAGTTGATGGACCATGGACCATAGAAAGTCTAATAATAAACTATCGTCTATGGTCTATTAACCGTCAAAAAAACTTACTTTTGCACCATGTATTTAAAGCCGCTTTTAAAAAACGACCAAAACGAAGACGACCAAAACGAAGACCAAGAACTATACGAACACCATAGAGTAGAAGTAGAAAAAGGCCAAGCCTTGCTGCGTATTGACAAGTATTTAATGATTAGAATAGCCAATGCTACACGTTCTAAATTACAACAAGCTTGTGATTTAGGTTGTGTTTTGGTAAATGAAAAGCCTGTAAAATCAAATTATAAAGTAAAACCGCTAGATGTAATTAGCATAGTTTTACCAAATCCTCCTGCTAATACCGAAATAGTTGCCGAAAATATTCCGCTTGATATTATTTACGAAGATGATTCGTTACTAATAGTAAATAAACCTACAAACATGGTGGTTCATCCTGGTTATAATAACACAACGGGAACTTTGGTAAATGCTTTGGCTTGGCATTTTAAAGATTTACCTTTTGCACAAGAAAACAATATTCGTCCTGGATTGGTTCATAGAATTGACAAAAACACTACCGGACTATTGGTAGTGGCCAAAAGCGAACATGCCATGACACATTTGGCAAAACAGTTTTACGAACACAGCATTGAACGTAGTTATAACGCCATAGCTTGGGGCGAAATGCCAGAAGAAGAAGGAACAATTACAGGTTATATAGGAAGAAGTAACCACGATAGAAAGATTTTTCAACTTTACAATGAAGAAGAAAAAGGAAAATGGAGTGTTACGCATTACAAAGTTTTACAAAGTTTAACCTATGTAAGTTTAATAGAACTAAAGCTAGAAACAGGTAGAACACACCAAATTAGGGTTCATGCAAAAAGCATTGGTCATCCACTATTTGGCGATACCACTTATGGTGGCGATAGAATTTTAAAAGGAACTACTTTTACCAAATACAAGCAGTTTGTAGATAATTGCTTTGCAATACTTCCACGTCAGGCGCTGCACGCACGTTCATTAGGATTTACACATCCGGTAACTGGCGAACGCATGTTTTTTGAAAGTCCATTGCCTGATGATTTTGTACAAGTGCTCGATAAATGGAAAAATTACGCGCACTTTAAACCATTTGAAGAAGAATAGCTATGAAACTTTTAAACAAGAATACAGTCATTATTTTGCTGCTAGCAATTATTTGCTTTGGTAGTGGTATGTTTATTAACGCTAGTTTGCGCGAAGACGATAAACAACAACAATTGATTGATCAAAGTTTAAAATGTTACTCGCTTCCCATTCCTGAATATGTGTATTTTGCCAATCAGAAAATAAGTTTAAAAGAATTTGATGTAAAAGAACGTTTCGATAGAGAATTATTAACCAATGTTTATTGGCAGTCGCAAACTATATTATTATTAAAACGTGCCAACAGGTTTTTTCCTACCATTGAAAAAATATTGAAAGAACAAGGCTTACCTGACGATTTAAAGTATGTAGCTTTAATAGAAAGTGGTTTATTAAATGTGGTTTCGCCAGCTGGTGCGGCAGGTTTTTGGCAGTTTATGGATAAAACCGGAAAACAATACGGACTAAAAATTAATGATGAAGTAGATGAACGCTATCATTTAGAAAAAGCTACGTATGCAGCTTGCAAATATTTTAAAGAATCGTATTCGGAATTTAATGATTGGGGTTTGGTGGCTGCCAGTTATAACATGGGAATTGAAGGTTTAAAACGCCAACTAAAAACTCAATCAGGTAATAGTTATTACGATTTGTATTTAAATACCGAAACATCACGTTATGTTTTTAGGATTTTAGCCATTAAGGAAATTGCGGAAAAAACGCAGCAATATGGTTTTTATATAGCCAAAGGACATTTATACGATGTAATTCCTAACATGAATCATTCGGTAAATTATTCTATTCCAAATCTTGCAGATTGGGCAATTCTATTCAAAACCAATTACAAAACAGTAAAGCTTTTAAATCCTTGGTTGCGTAGCAATTCACTTATATTAAAAGAAGGCGAAAGTGTAGAAATTACATTAAGGAAGTAGCAACTGGCTTCTGGCAGCTAGCATTTATAATTATTCTGCTAATTATGTATATTAATTCCTATTTCTTTGAGATAATTTTTTAAGCAATTCGCGTTTAAAATCGTTTTCGGCTTTGAACAATAAAACTACCTTTTTTACTGGTAAAACCTTTTTAAATTCTAACGCATATTTTTTTAGTAAATCGGCTTCTTGAATTTTGAAATTCACCATATCAGTTAAAACTTTTTCAGCTTCTGCATCAGTCATTGCTGGCATGTCGGCCATTTCCTCCGAAATCTTTCCTTTTGAACTTTGACGTAATTTCTTGAAATCGTCAGTAAATTTGTTGTAAACAGGCCAAAATACTTTGGCTTCATCGCTACTTAAATTCAATCGTTCAGTTATAAAACCAATTTTCATGGCTTCTAATCTTCCCCCTTTTTGTGCCATTGCATTCAATGAAATTGTTGCAACGATTACTAATAAATAAATATATTTTTTCATGGTATTGTTTTTTAAAGTTCGTCTAATAAAGCTTGTTCGTCAGCATGCTCTAATAAATATTGTTCTATTTCTTTGTTGTTATCGTCATTTTTGGAAACAGTTTTTATTACCGGATTTAACTCATTAATCCATTCTATTTTCACATCGTTATTGGCCAAATATTCTATCATTTCAGCTTCACTTACTTTGTTTAAGTTTGCGTTTAAAGTGCTGTTATTTTTAATATTTAAAAAAACAAATAGCGAAATAATGGCGATAAAAATGGCAGCAATTCCGATTACAAATTGCCAATTAAAACCAAAAAATAGATTTACTTTTTTAGCTTGTTGAGTATTTATTTTACTTAATATTTGAGATTTACTCGTTTCAAGATAATTATTTGGAACTGTAAATCCACCTTCATTATTACTTATAGTAAAATCGGATGCTGCATTTATTTTAATTAAAATACTTACTTTCGATTGATTAAAATACTTTTCAGGAACGCCAAAATCGCCCTTATTTCCTAAGTTTTTTAAAAAACCATCATCTATATTTTCTAATTCGTCTTTCATTTTGTGTTTTACATTGATGCCATAAACCATTGATGGTTTAATTTAATCAAACAATTTTTATTGATTGATTTCTTTTTTCATGTACTCTTCTATTTTTTTTACCGCATGAAAATAAGATGCTTTAAGTGCGCCAACACTTGTTTCCAACACATCTTTCATGTCTTCATATTTCATATTTTCATAGTATTTCATGTTAAAAACTATGCGCTGTTTGTTTGGTAAAGTTAAAATTGCTTGTTGTAATTTGAGTGCTATATTGTTTCCATCAAAATAATTTTCAGCAGTTAAATAACTGCTTAATTCATAAGAAACATCGTCTAATGTGATATTATAATTTTGTTTTTTCTTCTGAATAAATTGCAAAGCTTCATTGGTTGCAATTCTATAAATCCAAGTATAAAGCTTACTATCTTCTCTGAATTTGCTTAAATTTTCCCAAACTTTTATAAAAGTATTTTGCAAAACATCGTCTGCATCATCGTGGTTAATCACTATTCTGCGAATATGCCAATAGGTTTTCTTTTGGTATTTTTCAAGAATTAATTCAAAAGCGGCAGTACGTGTTTTCTCATCTGCAAATTTTAAAATTATTTCATTGTCGCTTAGTTCAGTTTTCAATTAACTTTTTGTTTTA
>CAMCQX010000033.1 GCA_945876985.1 Chitinophaga pinensis | reverse complement strand
GCGTCTGTTTGTTCTGTAATTCCTATTGCAGCTAAGTGACGTAATCCAAATTTATTAATCATATCAGGATTATCACTTACGGGTAATACACAGTTTGCAGCTTTTATTTTTCCTTTGGCAATAATCATAGCGCCATCGTGCAAAGGACTGTTTCTATTAAATATGGTTAAAATTAATCGTTTGGTAATTTGAGCATCTATGGTTTCACCACTTGCCGCTAAAAAACGCATTTCACTTGTTTTTGGAAAAATAATAATAGCACCCGTATTGGTTTCGGCTAATACCTGACAAGCATCTACAATGGTTTCAAAATCTAGTTCATCGTTTTCATCTAATTTCCACATCCAAGGAAAAATATGCCACCATTTTTTGTTTTCACCTAAAAAAGAATTCCTTCCAATAATTAACAAAAATCGCCTAATTTCTTGCTGAAAAACAATTAAAACTGCCACCACACCAAACCTAGCAAAACCACCTAAAATGGTTTCTAATAAAGGCATTTCAAAATATTTTACCACCCACCAAAAAGCATAAAGGGTAAGCAAACCAATCATAATATTAAATGCCAAACTACCTTTTAGCCTAACAAATAATTGCCAGGCAATAGCCACCACCAACAAAATGTCAATGAGGTTTATCCAACTAAATTTATAGGTTAATATTTCCATTGTTTATTGGGCAAGTTTACGGAAAAAAGTTTGAATTGTATATTTAGATCTTGTAAAATGGAGCATTTCAAGAGATAAATTAAGCAAAATCTTTAAATTTATAATATTGTTTTTAGCTGAAATATTAAATTATCTTCAAATTATAATTCAACATTCAATCACGATGTATCGGGACAAAATCCAACATTAATTTTCCATCTTTTCAAAAATATTCACTGCTTCCACCGCTTCTTTTACATCATGAACTCTCAGTATTTTTGCACCTTTCATTAGCGCAATGGTATTGGCTACAGTAGTTCCATTTAAAGCATTTTCTGCTGGCTCATTGATGATGTTTTGAATCATTTTCTTTCTCGAAAATCCAACTAAAATGGGTAATTCGAAAATTTTGAATCTATCCAATTTATTCAGCAAAGTGTAATTATGTGCTATGTTTTTTCCAAAACCAAAACCTGGATCAATGATGATATCTGCTACGCCATTTTGTTTTAAAAATTCAATCTTTGGAACAAAATAATCAATCACCTCCAATAAAACATTGTTGTAACTTGGATTTTGTTGCATGGTTTTACTGTTCCCTTTTTTATGCATCATGATATAAGGTACTTGATGTTGAATAACGGTATTGAACATTTGTTCATCGTCATCACCTGCCGAAATATCATTAATAATAGCAGCACCAGCAATAATGGCTTCGTGAGCTACTTTGGAATTGAAAGTATCAATACTAATGATGGCTTCAGGAAATCTTTTTAAAACATTTTCAATGGCATGAATTGCAAATTTTAGTTCAGCTTCTGCTCCAATCATATCAGCACCAGGTCGTGTACTTTGCGCTCCAATATCAATAAATGTGGCGCCATCGGTTAACATTTTTTCGGTTTGAAACAAGGCATTGTCCATTAAATTGTATTTACCACCATCAAAAAAGCTGTCTGTGGTAATATTTAAAATTCCCATAACCCTTGGTTTATCAAGGTTTATAAGCTTTCCTTTACAATTAATAGTTTTTTTAGATTTAAAAGTTTGCAATGTCGGTTTGGTGTTTATTTTTGCGCAATATAAAAATTGCTATTGGCAAATGGTATTTTTCATGTGTAGCTTTCAAAAATATATTTTACAAAATAAAAAGAATGAATAAAACGTCCACTCAATACGATGCTGTAATTAGTAAATGTAGAGCAGTATTTTTAAATAAAAATGCTGATTATGGAACTTCATGGCGAATTATGCGCATCAGTAGTATCATAGATCAAATTTATATAAAAGCAAATAGAATTAGAACCATAGAAGACAATGGAACAATGATGGTCAATGAAGGAATAGAGCCAGAATTTATGGGTATTATTAACTATTGTATCATGGGCTTAATTCAATTGGAACTTGTAGAAAGTAAAGAAATGGATTTAGACATTAATATTATTGAAAAACTTTATGATAAATATGTGTTTCAAACCAAAACTTTAATGGAAGAAAAAAACCATGATTATGGTGAGGTTTGGCGTGATATGCTGGTAACCACTTTTACTGATATGCAACTAATGAGGGTTCAAAGAATGAAACAAATATTGGACAACAAAGGAAAAACTATTGCCAGCGAAGGCATAGAAAGTAATTTAATGGATATGATAAATTATTCAATTTTTGCTTTAATAAAGCTTTAGGCTTCTAACAATTTAGCAATCTAACAATTTAACTCCGATGATTCGGGACAACAATTTAACAAAACAACAATATAACAAGCATGAAAATCATCACACAAATTAGCCGCATTTTTGTAGGCGTATTATTTATTGTTTCAGGATTAATAAAAGCCAACGATACGCTTGGTTTCAGTTATAAATTAGTAGAATATTTTGAGGTATTTAATATGCCTATTTTTATTCCTTATGCAGTGGCATTGTCTATGTTCATTTGTATTTTTGAAATAATTAGTGGTGTTGCACTTTTATTGGGAGCGTTTAACAAACTTAATGCTTGGTTATTACTTTTAATGATTGTTTTCTTTACCATTTTAACTGGTTATTCGGCCATTACTCATAAGGTTACTGATTGTGGCTGTTTTGGCGATGCGGTTAAACTAAAACCTATTGAATCTTTTTATAAAGATTTGGTGTTATTGGTACTTATTTTAATTATATTTTTTGGTCAAAAATACCTCAAACCTTTAATGAAATTTACTTTGCAAAACATTGCATTATCAGTTGCATTTTTAGTTGTAACTTTCTTTACGTTTTATACTTATATGTTTTTACCAATCAAAGATTTTTTACCATATAAAATTGGAAATAACATTCAAGAAAAAATGGTTTGCCCTCCCGGTTCTCCTGTTGATTCTGTAATAATGGTATTTATTTACGAAAAAAATGGAGTAAAAGAAGAATTTGACATGAATAATATTCCAAGTGATACCAACTATAAATTTGTAGATAGAAAGGATAAAATAGTTCGTGAAGGCTGTAAACCGCCTATTCACGATTTTAGTTTAACAGATGCAAATGGCAATAATTACACCGATAGTTTATTTGCCAATAAAGGTTACAAACTTATTCTTGTTCAATTAACTGTAAACGGTGGAAGAGTTGGCTTAGAAAAACAAATGGCATTATTAGCCGATGATTGTAAAAAAGATCAAAAAGAATTTTGGGCTTTAACAGCTACTTCACCTGATAAATTAGAAGAATATCGCCATCAAAACCAACTCGCTTTTCAATATTATACAGTAGATAATGTTCCTTTAAAATCAATGGTTCGTTCTAATCCAGGTTTGTTGTTAATGAAAGGAAGTGTGGTTGTAAAAAAATGGAGTGCTTATAACTTTCCTACTTATGATATTGTAACTCGTTACATGAAATAATTTATACTAACTTATTCCACTAACCTAAACGAAACACATACTTCACACTTCATACTTCACACTTCATACTTCACACTTCATACCTCATACTTCATCATTCATACTTCAAAAATCAAAATTATCAAAAATCAAAGAATATATATAGTAGGAATGCCCGGCTCAGGAAAATCATCTTGGGGTAAAAAACTTGCCAATGCTTTGCAGTATTCTTTTGTTGATTTGGATCAATTAATTGAGCAACAAGAACAACTTAGTATTGAAGAAATTTTTACAGAAAAAGGTGAAGAATATTTTAGAGATCTTGAACATAAATATTTACTAAAAACCATCGTCATGAATCATGTAGTTATTAGTTGTGGTGGTGGTACACCTTGTTATCATAATAACATGAATTTTATCAATGATAACGGAATATCTTTTTATTTAAATGGTACTATTGGTCTTTTAGTGGATAGGATTTTGAGCTCTAAAAGGCAAAGACCGATGTTTTTAGGCCTTGAAAAGGCGGAAATTGAAAAAAAAATGGAAGAATTATTGTCAATGAGAACTTCGTTTTTTGACCAAGCTCATTACTCATTTAATATACCACAAGAAACGATGCAATCATTTGTAAATAAAGCTATTAGTGTAGTTTTATTTGCTTAATATTTGCTTTGTTTTAACTTCAAAAAACTGCATTGTTGATAATGTGTGAAAATTTATTTTTATATTTTTTTCAAAAAAAAAGATGCAACGCTTGATTTTTTCATTTGTATAACTACTTTCGTTATGCAAAACTTTAAAAATAAATAAAAATGAACAAATCAGATTTAATCGACTCAATGGCAAAAGCTGCCGGTACTACTAAAGTTCAAGCTGCTGCTGCTTTAGATGCTTTCATGTTATCAACTCAAGGTGCGTTAAAGAAAAACGACAAAGTAATCTTAGTTGGTTTTGGAACATTTTCAGTAACTAAGCGTGCTGCTCGTAAAGGACGTAATCCTCAAACTGGAGCTGAAATTAACATCCCTGCAAAAAAGGTTGTTAAATTCAAAGCAGGTGCTAATTTACAAGCTAAAGTTAAGTAATTAACAAGCTGTAATCACAAAAAAAAACGCTTCTAATTTTAGAAGCGTTTTTTTTTGTGGCTTATTGTAAATAAACATCCAATTGTTTTTTCTTATTTATTTCAACGCTTACATGTTCTTGAAATGTAGTGTTCAATTGTATGCCAGTATAATCAGCAGCAACGGGGAATTTTTTATGATTCCTATCTACCAAAACTGCTACCTGAATTTTAGGTGCTTTCAAACTCAAAAAAGGTAACAAAGCATAAACCATTGCTCTTCCTGTATTTAATACATCATCAACAACAACTACTGTTCCTTTTATTTCATATTTTAAAGGTTTTATAACTGTTGTATCAACCGATGGATTTTCTTTTTCAATAGTAATTTCTAATAAAATTGATTTTAAATTACTGATTAAATCTAATTCGTTTTGTAAAAGTTTTGCTATTTCAAAACCTCTTGAACTAATACCAACTAACGTAATGTATTTATCGCCAAAATTATTTTCATAAATTTGATAAGCCATACGCTTAATTATTTTTTCAATATCGGAATGATGAAGTACTTTTGTTTTCACAGTTTTAGTTTTTGATGGGCAAATATATTTAAACTTAAAAGGATTCCGAACACAATTTTACTGAAATTGAATTAGAATTTTGTTAGGCTGAATAGTAAAAAGTTTTTTTTGAAAAATATATTTGCTTTTATTTCAAAAAAAATTACTTTTGCACTCCAAAATAACAAATAAAATGAAAGCAGGAATTCATCCAGAAAATTATAGAAAAGTTGCATTTAAAGACATGAGTAATGGTTATACTTTTGTAACTGGTTCAGCAGTAGACACAAAAGAAACAATTACGATGGAAGATGGTGTTGAATATCCACTTTTTAAAGTAGAGATTTCTTCAAAATCACATCCTTTCTTCACAGGACAAAATATGTTAATTGATACAGCTGGTCGTATTGACAAGTTTCAAAAACGTTACGGAAAGAAATAATTTATTTATTTTTTCAATATTTAAAGCCTTCCAATTTGGGAGGCTTTTTTATTTTTAGCTGATTTCAGTTTTATTTTTTATAATTTTACGCCATGAATTACATATTATTCGATAATCCAACTGACAGACAAAACCTATTACCTTTAACTTTTACTAGGCCCGTTGCAAATATTAGAATAGGTATTTTAACCATTGCTGAAAAATGGGAAAAATATTTAAAATCTACTGTTTCTTATTTAACAATGGATTATTTGCAAAATAAATTTCCCATTGCTTTGCAAAACGAAAATGTTTTTATCAATGGAAGTATTTGTCCGAATGAAGTTTTAATCAACGAAATTTTAAACCTTCAAATGGGACAAGCTTTATACAAAAATGAAGTGATGCTTGCTTTTAAAAGTGCCCTTGCTATTGATTTTAAAAACATTGCTACGCAATTTGAATTGATAGAATCGAAAGCTGAAAACTTTTTACATATCAAATTCAGTTACGATATTTTTTCCCTGAACGGACAAGCCATTGAAGAAGATTTTAAGTTTTTAACAGCTGGTAGAAAATCACAACCCATTTCATCAACCAATCAAGTGATTCATCCTGAAAATGTATTTTTGGAAGAAGGTGCCATAGTAGAATGTAGTATTTTAAATGCTACTGCTGGCCCAATATATATTGCCAAGGATGCCGAAGTAATGGAAGGTTGTAAAATACGTGGGCCGTTTTCATTAGGCGATCATGCTGGCTTAAAAATGGATGCTAAAATTTATGGTCCTACCACTGTAGGTCCACATTGTAAAGTAGGTGGCGAGGTAAATAATGCAGTATTTTTTGCTTATAGCAATAAAGGTCACGATGGATTTGTTGGCAATGCAGTAATAGGAGAGTGGGTAAATATGGGCGCTGACACTAATAACTCTAACTTAAAAAACACCTATGATGAAGTAAAACTGTGGAGTTACGACAGACAAAAATTTGAAAAAACTGGCTTAACTTTTTGTGGTTTAATCATGGCCGATCACGCTAAATGTGGCATCAATACCATGTTTAACACTGGAACGGTAGTAGGAGTGGGTGCCAATATTTTTGGTGCTGGTTTTCCTCGTAACTTCATTCCCGATTTTGCCTGGGGAGGCGCACATGGTTTTGAAACTTTTGTAATTAATAAATTTTTCAAAACTGCTGAATCTGTTTATAAACGTAGAAGTTTGGAACTAACTGAAGACGATAAAAATATTTTGACGTTTGTATATAACGAAACCAAACAGCATCGTTATTGGGAAACTAAATAAGAAATAAACACAGATTAATTTTTGGAAACTTTGTCAAAGTTTTAAACTTTGACAAAGTTATATAAGGGAAAATTTTACTAACGATGTTGGCTTACTCGCTAACTTCAAATTATGGCTGAAATAGTTATTTATTTCTTCGACTTATTAAAATAAGTGGAAGTAAGCCAAAAAATATATGCAAAAATGAAAGTTTGAATTTCCCGTATGTTAAGTAACTAACATAAACAAATATTGCATTGGCAATTATTGTTACTATTATTATTTTTAAGATATTTTGTTTTGTCATATCACAATGTTAGACTTTATTATTTACAATTAATTTTAAAAATTTCTGTTATTGGCTTCCTCCCCAATATTTTATACAATTTCCTCTGCGTCCTTTGCGTAAATCTTTGCGCCCTTTGCGGTTAATTTACTTTGTAATCTGTTCAATCTGTGGCTAATTTCTCTGCGTCCTTCGCGAAAACCTTTGTGCCCTTTGCGGTTAATTTTTCTGTGCAATCTGTGAAATCTGTGGCTAATATTAAATCACATTCACTTCAGGAATAATGGTAACTCCAAATTTCTCGAAAACAGATTCTTGTATCTGCATGGCTAATTTCCAAATTTCATTTCCAGTGGCATTTCCATAATTCACCAAAACCAATGCTTGGTCTTTGTGTGAGCCGGTATTTCCAACTACTTTACCTTTCCAACCACATTGCTCTATGAGCCAACCAGCAGCTAATTTGGTATTTGTTTCACTGGTTTTATAACCAACTATTGCTGGAAATTTTTCTTTTAAACTTAAATATTCCTCAGTTAGAATTTCAGGATTTTTGAAAAAACTTCCGGCATTTCCTAATACTTTTGGATTCGGTAATTTTGATTCACGAATTGCAATTACTGCATCACTTACATTTTTTATAGTAGGATTTTCTATGTTTTTACTGCGCAATACATCTTGAATGGCACCATAAGAAACATTGACTTTAGCTTGTTTCAACAATTTAAATGTAACCGATGTAATGATGTATTTTCCTTTGGTCTCGTGCTTAAAAATACTTTCTCTGTAGCCAAATTTACATTCAGCATTCGAAAATATTTTTTGCTCATTGGTTTCAATATCATAGGCTTCAACTTCAAAGCAAGTATCTTTTATTTCTACACCATAAGCACCAATATTCTGCATAGGTGCGGCTCCCACACAACCAGGAATGAGTGAAAGATTTTCTATTCCAGCATAATTATTATTTACACAATACAATACAAATTGATGCCAAGCTTCACCTGCCATGGCTTTTATGTATACATGCTCAGCATCTTCATTTACTTTTTCAATACCTAAAATAGCCATTTTTAAAACTAAGCCATCGTAGTTTTTGGTCAATAAAATATTACTTCCACCACCAATTACTAAAGTATGTCGGTTCACTAAATCAAAAGTTTCAATGATAAATTTCAAGCCTTCTATTGAATTTATTTCAATAAAATCAGCTGCATTTACATCAATGCCAAATGTATTATAAGGTTTAAGTGATATTTTGGTTTTTACAATCATTTAAAGCAAAGGAAATTTTATTTTTTATATGAACAAATTTTACCGAAAAAATAAATAATTTATCTGCGAAATTCTGCGCTATCAGCGGGAAACTATTTATGAAACTATTAAGGAAACTTCGGAAATTTACTAAAATCTGGTTTGCGTTTTTCTAAGAACGAGTTTTTTCCTTCTTTAGCTTCATCGCTCATATAATATAAAAGTGTAGCGTTACCTGCTAATTCTTGAATACCTGCTTGGCCATCTAATTCAGCATTGAAACTTGCTTTAATCATTCGCAAAGCAACCGGACTTTTTTCTATCATTTTCTGACACCATTTAATGGTTTCATCTTCCAATATTTCTAACGGAACTACTTTGTTCACTAAACCCATGTCTAATGCTTCTTGCGCATTGTATTGGTCACATAAAAACCAAATTTCTCTAGCTTTCTTTTGTCCAACCACTCTTGCTAAATAACCAGCTCCAAATCCACCATCAAAGCTTCCAACTTTTGGTCCAGTTTGACCAAATTTTGCATTTTCAGCAGCTATAGAAATATCGCAAATTACATGCAATACATGTCCACCACCAATGGCATAACCTGCTACCATGGCCACTACTGGTTTTGGAATTCTACGAATTTGCATTTGTAAATCCAACACGTTTAAACGAGGAATTCCATCATCACCAACGTATCCACCATGTCCACGCACACTTTGATCGCCACCACTGCAAAAAGCTTTTCCGCCTTCGCCAGTTAAAATTACTACGCGCACATCCGTATTTTGACGAGCCAATTCCATTGCTTCACTCATTTCTTGAACCGTTAAAGGGGTAAATGCATTGTGAACATGTGGTCGGTTAATGCTTATTTTGGCAATACCTTCATAGTATTGAAACAAAATTTCTTTGTATTCTTTAAGTGTAGTCCAGTTATATTTACTTGTCATATATTTTTATTTATTTAAATTTTCTTGAATCTTGTTACTTACTTATTGACTCCTTCGACAAACTCAGGAAGACAAATTTGTCTATTGCCCATCGTCCATCGTCTATAATTCTATTTTCTTAAATGCTTTGAAAATGGCAGCACTTTTATCCATATCAAAACTTAACTCAATTATTTTAGCTTGTTTCGAAACATCATAAAATGTTGCTAATGCATTTGCAAATTCATCATTGTTTTTACAAATAGCATAACTCAATCCATTTTCATCCGCTAAATTTTTTGCAGTTACATGATGTTTGGTCAAGAAAAATTCTTCTAATTCAGGTTGAGTATTTGGTCCATCAATTAAATTAAATATACCACCACCATGATTATTTAGCAAAATAATGCGCAAATTGTTTGGAACAAAATTATTCCAAAATGCATTTCTATCATAAAAAAAAGCTAAATCACCTGTTATTAAAGTTACAATTTCATTGGTCATGTTAGCTGCGCCAATGGCTGTAGACGTGCAACCATCAATGCCACTTGTTCCCCTATTGCAAAATGCAGTAATATTTTTATCAGGCAAACCCAAATAACTTACATAACGAATGGCAGTGCTATTTGCAATTTGTAATTGGCTATTTTCAGGTAAATTTTTCAACACAAAATTTACTGTTGCTAATTCGTTGAATTCAACATTGTTTTGATTAATAAATTCAGCTATTTTTCTTTGTGATTTCAGTTCCATTAATCCCAAATATTCAGCATAAGTGGAACTTGAAAATTTAGCGTTTACTAAACTTTTTAATACCTCATTATTATTGCCATAAATGTATTCAGTAACGTTATTATAAGTATCCACCAAGGTTTCATCTTGTTGAATTCTAAAATGAAATTTTGGTTTTTGTTTCTTTAACCAAAGTTTCAAAGCCTTTGATAATACTGGTCCTCCCAAACTGATA
>CAMCQX010000032.1 GCA_945876985.1 Chitinophaga pinensis | reverse complement strand
GGGATACGTAAATCATTGCGTATTCAAAGGTTCAAGCACATTATTTGAATCAGTTCATATTAATCCAAATGCAGTATTTATCAATACGTTTCAGCCTGCGGAATTCCGTGAAATCTGCGGGATGTTTGTATGTGACAGAGACGCGATGCTTCGCGTCTTTAAATTTTCCTGCACCAATCAACCCAATCAACCAAAACCAAAAGCCTATCATTTATCAGCTATTTATTTTTAAACGATTACCCTTACATTTGCTAAAAAATAAAAGTATAAAATATTTAAATAATATGGACTTATTTGAAAAACTTAAAAGCAAACCGGGCCCATTAGGCCAACATGGCGATGATAGTTATGGTTATTATATGTTTCCAAAACTAGAAGGTGAAATTGGACCAAGAATGATGTTTAGAGGAAAAGAAAAACTAAACTGGAGTTTGAACAATTATTTAGGTTTGGCAAATCACCCTGAAGTGAGGAAAATAGATGCTGAAGCTACTGCGCAATATGGTTTGGGATACCCAATGGGCGCCCGAATGATGAGTGGAAACAGCACTAACCACGAACAATTAGAACGTGAATTAGCTGCTTTTGTTAGTAAACCCGATGCTATTTTATTAAATTTTGGATACCAAGGAATGGTTTCGGCCATCGATTGTTTAGTAGATAGACATGATGTAATTGTGTATGATGCCGAAAGCCACGCTTGTATTATTGATGGAGTACGTTTACACATGGGAAAACGTTTTGTGTTTACTCATAATAACATGGAAAGTTTGGAAACGCAGTTGAAACGTGCAGAGCGTTTGGTAGCCGAAACCGGTGGTTCTATTTTAGTAATTACCGAAGGCGTTTTTGGAATGACGGGTGCGCAAGGCAATATTAAAGCCATTGCGGAGCTGAAGAAAAAATATAGTTTCCGTTTGTTTGTAGACGATGCGCATGGATTTGGAACCATGGGTAAAACAGGAGCGGGAGTAGGCGAGGAGCAAGACATCATGCACGAAATTGATATTTATTTTGGCACTTTTGCTAAAAGTATGGCAGGAATTGGTGGTTTTATAGCTGGCGATAATTTAGTAGTAAAACATATGCGTTATAATATGCGCTCTCAAATTTTTGCTAAAAGCTTACCAATGCCAATGGTAATTGGCGCATTAAAACGTCTTTCATTGTTACGCGATCATCCGGAACATAAAAACAATTTATGGAATATAGTTAATGCGTTGCAAAGTGGCTTAAAAGCCAAAGGATTTAATATTGGTGTAACTACTACTCCTGTAACGCCTGTGGTACTTAACGGAACCATTCCTGAAGCTACCGCCATTACACACGAATTAAGAGAAACTTTTAATATTTTTTGTTCCATAGTAGTTTATCCTGTAGTGCCAAAAGGAATGATTATTTTACGTTTAATTCCAACAGCTGTTCATACCCTTTCCGATGTAGAAGAAACCATTGCAGCGTTTTCAATCATCAAAGAAAAACTAGATGCAGGAGTTTACAAAGAATCAGCATTTGTAACCATGGGTGAAGCTGCTAAAGCGTAAGCAAATTAAACGTCATTGCGAGGAACGAAGCAATCTTACAGTGAGATTGCCTCGTTCCTAACAATGACGAATATAAAAATAAAAAATTATTTTAGAAAAAATTTAGTTTTAGATTTCTTACTTTTGGAATCTAATATAAAAAATAAAGAATGAAAAAAATTGCAATCTTACTAAGTGTATTCATTACCATTTTAGGTATTTACTCATTTAAACCAACCAATGAAGAAGTTAAATGGATGAACTTTAACGATGGTTATACATTGGCCAAAAAGAAAAATAAAATCATGTTGGTAGATGTTTATACCGAATGGTGTGGCTGGTGTAAGCGCATGGATAAAGATACTTATGCCAAACCAAACATTGCTACTGAATTAAATAAAAACTATGTTTCGGTTAAGTTTAATCCAGAAGTTACTGGCGTTACTTATACTTATAATGGTAAAACATATGATGGTCCAGGTTTGGCCGGTGCTATTAGCAATAACAGCATTAGCGGATATCCAACCACCGTTTTTATTAATCCAAATTCACACTCAACAAAAATAGAAGTTGGTTATAAAAACGAAGCTGATATGAGCGTAATTTTAGTTGATATTCAAAAGGCTCTTGCCGGTGGCAAAAAAGGTAAAAAGAAATAATTAAAGTTATACAAGCATTAGAAACAAAAAAAATTAAAGGCCCGTTTCATTCAATGAAATGGGCTTTTTTATTGACTTTTAAAGCCAATTTATCAAATAATATGATGTCAAATTCCGATCCGTTTTTTACCGCTTTTAATGAAAAAATTTCAGAAAATGTTGTTCCTAGCAAATTTGTTTTAATGCAAGGAAACGAACCTCATTTGCTTTGTAAAATAGCGGCTAATCAATTACAAAATCATTTGGAAAACCAGGAAGAATGGAATCATAATTTTGGGTTGGTAAATGAAAAGAAAGGAACAGTTATTGGTAAAATGTTTGGGGTTTTGGTAGTTAAAAACCAACAAAATGAAATTGGATATTTAGCCGCATTTTCGGGAAAGTTAGCAGGTGGAAATCACCATGCAAAGTTTGTTCCACCCGTTTTTGATTTACTTACCGATAACAGTTTTTTAAACAAGGGAATGATTGAACTTTCAAGAATTAATCAGCAAATTAAGCTATTAAAAGAAGAAAAACCCTTGGCTTTTGAACAACAAATAATTCAATTAAAAGCATTAAGAAAAAGTAATTCTACTGCCTTGCAATTACAAATTTTTGAAAACTATCATTTTGTAAATCAAGGAGGCAAAGCACTAAATATTTTAACAGTTTTTAAAAACGCTTCTTATAAAAATCCTCCAGCTGGAGCAGGTGAATGTGCCGCACCAAAACTCTTGCAATATGCATTTAAAAACCACATGAAACCACTTGCGCTTGCAGAATTCTGGTGGGGATTATCGCCAAAATCGGAGCTATGGAAACATGGAAGTTTTTATGCTTGTTGCAAAGAAAAATGTGAGCCTATTTTAGCACATATGTTAGCAGAAACTATTCATGAAATGAAGTAATATTGTTTTAAAATATTAATTTAATAAAAAACCTTCGCTTATGTTGAAATTGAAAATGGTGACTTAAAAGAAATTGAAACTGTTGATAAAATCAAATTGCCATTATTATTGATAGTATTTACCCCATAATATAGCATTGCATATAAAAATTTACATTAAATTTTTGTGTATTACTTGTTTACTTCCAAAATAAATTTACTTTTGCAGCCTTAAATAATTAAAAAAAATAGATCATGCATTTGACAACCGAGGCTAAAAAAGCCATTTTCGAAAAGTTCGGTACAGCCAAGTCTACTACAGACACTGGTTCTGCTGAAAGTCAGATTGCTCTTTTCACTGAGAGGATCAATCACATTACTGGCCATTTAAAAATTAACAAAAAAGATTTTTCTGCAGAGTTAAGTCTTGTTAAGTTGGTAGGTAAAAGACGTTCATTACTAAATTACTTGATGCGTAAAGACGTTTTCCGCTATAGAGCAATTATAAAAGAACTTGAAATCCGTAAATAATATGAACGGATTGGTATGTTATTTTATAAATAACTATAAAATAACAGCTTAAAAAATTCACAAAAAGCAGGAACTAACATTTAGTTACTGCTTTTTGTGTTTTTAAACTTTATACAAAAAACAACAAAAGAGGCTTTTGCTAATCCCATCTTAGCAAAGGAATTTATAACTAAACAAATAAAAAGAGATGGGGCTGAAAAATTAAATATATGTCACAAGCAACAATTAAAACATTTGAAATTGGTGGTAAAACCATCAGTATTGAAACAGGCCGTTTGGCTCGCCAAGCCGATGGTGCAGTAGTAGTAAAAATGGGTGATACCATGATTATGGCCACTGTAGTATCTGCCAAAGAAGCAAAAGAAGATGTGGATTTTATGCCACTTACAGTTGATTATCAAGAAAAATTTGCGGCTGTAGGTCGTATTCCTGGTAGTTTTCACCGCAGAGAAGCTCGTTTATCTGATTATGAAATATTAATTAGTAGAATTGTAGATAGAGCTTTACGCCCTTTATTCCCTAGCGATTACCACGCAGATACGCAAGTAGCTTTAACTTTAATATCGAGCGATCAAAATATATTGCCAGATGCATTAGTGGGCTTAGCTGCATCGGCTGCAATTTTAGTAAGTGATGTACCATTTAATGGTCCAATTTCTGAAGTTCGTGTAGCTCGTATAGATGGAAAATTTGTAGTAAATCCTTATAAAGATGAGTTAGCTCGCGCTGACATGGATTTGATAGTAGCTGGTACTGAAAAAGATTTGAACATGGTTGAAGGCGAGTGCCAAGAGGTAAGCGAAACTGATATGTTAGAAGCTTTAAAAGTAGCACACGAAGCTATTAAATTACAAATTAAAGCACAGTGGGAATTATGCGAAATGTTAGGTGGTAAAAAACCAGTTCGTACATATAACCATGAACGTAGCAATCCTGAATTAGCAGCTGCTATTCGTGAGTTTTCTTACGATAAAATATTTGCTATTGCAAAATCGAAAGCAGGTAAAAACGAAAGAAGCGCTGGCTTTAAAGCAGTAAGAGAAGAGTTTAAAGCATTACAAGAAGAAGGAACTGTTTTAGATAAATTTTTAACTAACAAATATTTTCATGATGTAGAGTACGATGCAGTTCGTGCCATGATTATGAATGATAGACAACGTTTAGATGGTAGAAATTTAGATGAAATTAGACCAATTTGGTCAGAAGTGGGTTACTTACCTGCTGCTCATGGTTCGGCTTTATTTACCCGTGGCGAAACTCAATCGTTAACTTCGGTTACTTTAGGTTCAAAATTAGACGAACAATTATTAGATAGCCCCATGTTAGCTGGTTATTCAAAATTAATGTTACATTATAATTTCCCTTCATTTTCAACTGGAGAAACTAGACCAAATCGTGGTCCGGGAAGACGTGAAATTGGACATGGAAACTTAGCTTTACGTGGTTTAAAACGTGTATTACCTCCTTTAGAAGAATGTCCTTATACCATTAGAATTGTATCTGATATTTTAGAATCAAATGGTTCTTCAAGTATGGCTACAGTTTGTGCAGGTTCATTGGCTTTAATGGATGCTGGTATAAAAATTACTGGTGCCGTTAGCGGAATTGCAATGGGTTTAGTAAGTGATGATTCAACTGGAAAATATGCAATTTTATCTGATATTTTAGGCGATGAAGATCATTTAGGTGATATGGATTTTAAAGTAATTGGTACCGCAAAAGGTATTACTGCTTGCCAAATGGATATTAAAATAAATGGTTTACGTTGGGAAATGGTAGAAGAAGCTTTAAACCAAGCAAAAGCAGGCAGAGAACATATTAGAAACGAAATGAGCAAAACCATTTCTGCTGCTGCTGATGATTTAAAACCACATTCACCACGCATTGAAACTTTATTGATTGATAAAGAATTCATAGGTGCGGTAATAGGACCTGGTGGAAAAATTATTCAAGGTATTCAAAAAGAAACTGGTGCTACTGTTTCTATTTCTGAAAATGAAAAGAATGGTGTGGTAGAAATAGCTTCAAGTAATGCTGATAGTTTGCGCAGAGCAATGCAAATGATTAAAGGCATAGTTGCCGTTCCAGTTGTAGGCGATGAATACGAAGGAAAAGTAAAAAACATTATGGACTTTGGTGCATTTGTTGAATTTTTACCTGGTAAAGATGGCTTGTTACACATCAGTGAAATTAGCTGGAACCGCATAGATAAAATGGACGGTGTTTTAGAACAAGGTCAAACGATAAAAGTAAAATTAATAGAAGTTGATAAAAAAACAGGAAAATACAGATTAAGCCACAAGGCTTTATTACCAAAACCTGAACCAACTCCTAAGCCAGAAGCTCCACAAGAGCCAACAGCATAATTTTATAACTAACAAAAAAAGAGAACTTCGGTTCTCTTTTTTTTATGTCTTTTTTTTAGTAAAATGTCTTTTTATGTAATTATAAAATTAAACTTTTTTATAATTTTTATAACCTATTTCCCATCCAAATAATTTAAAAGCTAATTGTTTTAGTTGATCTTTTATTTTGGTTTTATTATGCTTCAAATCAAATTCAAACTGCCAGTTTTTATTGTTAATTCTGGGCACCATTACCTTGGGATGACTTCCAGTAAACTTCTCTAATGAATTGATATATGAATAATCAAACTCATCTACTTTTACAATATTTTTGTCCACCCAATCTTGACCATGCCAAAGCTTATGAAACTCTTCCTGTTTGCGCTGCATGGCGCTGGGATCTTTAACCCAACCATAATGATAAATGTAAGCATTGATTGGTTTTACATTTAATTTTTCATTGTTGTTTTTTCTAAAGCCTTGGGCATCTTTGTAGGAATAAAATTTCTTATTATTTCTAATAATTCTTATTTCATTGTTGTACCAACTTCCCGAATTACCTATGTAATCGTAAGAACCATAAAAATGTAAATACTTAAAAAGTAATCCATCTACCTTTTTATTGGATTTAAAATGGAGCATGGCTTGATTAATTACTGGCAAATATTTTTCATGCACAGCTTCATCGCCTTGAATATAAAAACACCAATCGTAATAGTTTGGAATGGCTTGAAATGCTTTATTGGTTTCTACCGCTAAAACCTGCCCGCCTTGTTTTAAATTTTCGTCCCAAAGCGTTTTTACAATCTTTATTTTTTCGGGATTAATGGCTTTTATTAAAGCTTCAGTTTCATCGTCCGATTTGCCAAGGGCAACATAAACTTCATCGCAAATTGGCAATATAGAATTAATAGCTTCTACTATTGGATAATCATAAATGATGGCATTTTTTATAAAAGTAAAACCTGCTACTTTCATATTTAATCGGGTATTTGTTGCATTTGAATCAGCTGTTTGTATGTGCCATCTTGCTGAATCAAATCGTTGTGAGTTCCTTGTTGTACAATTCTTCCTTTTTCAAGTACTACTATTAAATCGGCACTTATAATTGTACTTAGTCGATGTGCTACAATAATGGTTGTTCTATTAAGCATAATATTGTTTAATGCCTCTTGCACTAATCTTTCGCTTGCAGTATCTAATGCAGAAGTAGCTTCATCTAATATTAAAATATCAGGATTGGTATTTACTGCTCTTGCAATGCTTAATCTTTGTTTTTGACCTCCACTTAATTTGTTTCCTCTATCGCCAATATTGGTTTCATAACCATTTTCGTTTTCTATAATAAAACTATGTGCATTGGCTATTTTAGCGGCTTCTTCTATTTGAGTGTTACTAATATTTTGTTTTGCAAAACTTATATTATTGGCAATGGTATCGTTAAATAAAATACTTTCTTGGGTAACAATTCCCATTAACCCACGAAGCTCTAAAATTTTATAATCTCGTAAATCGATTCCATCTATTAAAATTTGGCCTTCTGTTGGATCATAAAAACGAGGAATCAAATCTGTTAACGTTGATTTTCCACTTCCAGATGGTCCAACCAATGCAACAGTTTGCCCTTTTTTAATGATTAAATTTAAATGTTGGATTACATGCTCTTCATCGTATTTAAAGCTTACGTTTTTAAATTCAATTGTATCTTGAAATTTTAGAATTGAATGAGCATTTGGTTTTTCAGTAATTATTTCTTGGCTATCAATTATTTCATTTACCCTATCTATGGAAGCCAAACCTTTGTTCATAGAATTATAGGCAGAACTAAACGCTTTGGCAGGCGACATTAATTGAGAAAATACGGTTAAATAACCAATAAAAACTGATGCCGTAATTCCATCTTCATTAGATAAAACCATTTTGCCACCAATCCATAAAATAGTAGCAAAAACAGCAATACTTATCGTTTCACTAATTGGCGATGAGCCATCGCTAGTTCTATTTGCTTTTATATTTAAATCGGTAAAAAGTTTGTTTTGAACCATGAATCGTTTTAGCAAAAAATCTTGCGCATTGAATGCTTTAATTACCCTAACACCCATTAACGTTTCCTCAATTAAAGCCACTATATCGCCTAACTTTGATTGACTTCTTGCCGATTGTTTTTTTAGTAATTTGCCAATTAAAGCTGCAAATAAAGCACTTACCGGAAGTGCACTAAAAACAATTAAAGTTAGCATTGGATTTACCCAAATAAGCATTACTAAAGATATGATAATGGTAATTGGTTCTTTGGTAAATGCTTCTAACGAACTCATAATAGCTACTTCTATTTGATGCAAATCGCTGGTCATTCTACTTAATAAATCGCCTTTTTTCTCTTTGCTAAAATAAGAAAGTGGTAAAACTAATATTCTGTTGTATGCAGCAATTCTATAGTCACTTACAATAAAATTTCTAAGGGGAACCATATAAAACAAAGCCAAATAACGAAATACATTTTTAAGCGCAATCATGATAACTACAAAGCCACAAATGAATAAAAGCACAGTTTCGGCTCCATAAACTTCTTTGTAATACCAAACGTTTTCTTTACCCCAAGCTACAATATGGTTAAAATCAAAATTGGTGCGAACATGTTTTGTTGTATTGTTTTGTGCCGTGCTAAAAAGCACATCGAGCAATGGAATTACCAATGCAATAGAAAAAAGTCCGAATATGCTTGAAAGCGCATTGCAAACAATATTCATTACTGCATAGTATTTGTATTTAAAAGTAAATTTTATAAATGTGAAGTAGCCTTTCATTATATATTTAAAGTAGGCAAATATGCTATTTTTTAGCCTATAAACCCAAAAAAATATTCACAAAAAAGAACCATTCTATGTAAGTTGAATGACTCTTTTTTTTAAGTTATAAAATCTTTATTTATTTTACCATTTATATTTATAACTAATAAATAGGTTGATATAAGCTCCAAATCAACTAATATGATGAATTTTATCAAAGAATTTGGTGTTTTACAAAATTAAAACAATTCCAAATGTTTCAATTAATTTGCGCCCATGTTAACTAACCGACAATTATTTTTAGCTCATCAAGCGCAAACCACCAATTTTCCATTAATGCTAGAAGTAGCAAGTGCAGATGGTGTTTATCTTACTGCACCTGATGGGAAAAAGTATTTGGATTTTATTTCGGGAATATCAGTTAGTAGTTTAGGTCATGGAAACCAAGCAGTAAAAGATGCCATAAAAAACCAAGTAGATGAATACATGCATTTAATGGTTTATGGCGAATTTGTTCAAGAACCAACAGCGCTTTTAGCAGCAAAAATAACAAGCTACTTGCCTTCAAATTTAGATTGTGTTTATTTTGTAAATTCAGGTGCAGAAGCTACTGATGGCGCATTGAAATTAGCCAAACGTGTAACTAAAAAATCTAAAATTATTGCTTGTAAAAATGCTTACCATGGAAGTACACATGCGGCTTTAAGTTTAAATAGTAGTGAATATTATACACAACCTTTTCGTCCACTATTGCCCAATGTTCATTTTATAGAATTTAACAATATTGAATCATTAAACATAATTGATAAGGATACAGCTTGTGTAATCATTGAAACCATTCAGGGTGAAGCAGGATACATTGTTCCAACAGTTGAATTTTTAATTGCTTTACAATCAAAATGCAATGAAAACTGTGCTTTGCTAATATTTGATGAAATTCAAGCAGGAATTGGAAAAACAGGAAAAATGTTTGCTTTTGAACATTGGGGAATCATTCCAGATGTGTTATTACTCGGAAAAGCATTAGGTGCTGGAATGCCAATTGGTGCTTTTGTTACTTCAAAAAAATTAATGCATGTTTTTACCGACAACCCAATTTTAGGACATATTACCACTTTTGGCGGACATGCAGTAATTGCAGCTGGTGCTTTGGCAGGTTTAAATGAATTAGAAAGATTGGATTTGATCAGTAAAATTCCAGAAAAAGAAGCTTTAATAAGAGAGAAACTCATACATCCTAAAATAAAAGAAATTAGGGGAAAAGGTTTAATGCTTGCCGCGCAATTATCAAATTTTGATGAAACACTCAAACTTTGTCAATTTTGTTTGGCCGATGGTTTAATAATAGATTGGTTTTTATATGCAGATAATTGTATTCGGATAGTTCCCCCGTTTATTATTACAAATGAAGAATTAGAAAAAGGAATTGCTATTATTTTAAAAAATTTAGAAAAAATCTAATTGATTGGCTTTTATCATGTTTTACATAAAAACCAAATTTTGAAAAACCACTAAAAAGTAATCAAAATCATTGACTACCATAATAAAATCAATCAAACTAGTTTGTAATTATTAATATTTATAAAAATGATGACGATTAAAAAAGGTATTTTTCAGACAAAATTTGAGAGGAAAAGAATGTAAATTTTAAATACTTTTTATGGAATACAATTTATTTCATTAAAAAAAACGATATTCGCCCACAATTTATAAAGAATTCGATACAATTTTAATGAGCGAAAGCACAGGACCAAAACGATTAAACGCAGTAGTAAAAGAGCTGAATGTAGGAATGCAAACCCTTGTGGAGCATTTGGCTAAAAAA
>CAMCQX010000031.1 GCA_945876985.1 Chitinophaga pinensis | reverse complement strand
ATCATGCCTCATATCGAGCCAAGCATTCAATTTTATTTTTTCAATGCGCTCTTTTAAAAATGCTTTTTCAAGTGTTGGGTACTTAAATTTTGTGATTAAATAAACACCTTGCAACAAATCTTTTTCCGGTAAATCGTACCACTCTTTAAACTCTAGCAAAAGCTGTTGATAGTTAATTTTGCTAACTATATCAGCAGTTAAGTCTTTTACATTTTCATCTTTTATATTAGTCAATTCACCAGCTATCATTGGCAAGGCATTGACACCATAAGAAAGTAGTTTTTTTTCTACTAAATTTACAACTTCTGCGTCAGTATCATCGAGCAAAAACAAAAGAGATTTTATTTCAGTAGCGTTCAATTTATTTGTTTGTTATTTAATGTTTAGCAAATCTATTCTTTTGAACATAATTATTTATCTTTTGTTTTTATTTAAAACTGATTTCACCTTGGTACTGTCGCAAGTGATAAGCTAAGCAAAAATCATAAAGTTGCCCGTGGTTGTGTCTCCTGACCAACCACACTACTATCGCAAGTGTTAAGCTACGCAAAAATCATCAAGCTGCCCGTGGTTGTGTCTCCTGACCAACCACACTGCTATCGCAAGTGTTAAGCTACGCAACGCGTGCGTCACTTGTGATTTTAAAATAACACCTGCCCTTCCTTTTTAGGAAGGGTGAGTTCCGTTGTTAATTGTTGGCTATAGTTTCCATATAATAAAGACGCAATAAATTGACGTCTCTACAAATTATGCAGCTAAAGACACACGGCCGTGTGTCTCTTCACGTTTATTTGCCTATGGTTGGTGTTTTCACCAACCAATAATAAAACACCCTGCCCTTCCTTAATAGGAAGGGTGAGTTCCGTTGTTAATTGTTGGATTGTTAACTACCGTCAGACGCATGAAAGCTTTTGCGTGGGCTGTGTCAGACGGTTAAACACATACATATTGTTGGTACCGCTTTGCTTAAACACAACATTGGCAGAATTTAAGTGGATTGGCGGGGACACCAACCACGGACCAACATTGCCAGTGAGATTGCTTCGTACCTCGCAATGACGTACCAACAAACAAATGCTTACTTTTGGCGAGCGTGGGACCGACAATAAACCGGGCCGTGCATCAGGCCTTGCGGGAGGGTAGGTTTTTATTGTCTTGATTTTTTGTTTCTTTTTCATCTAAGGAAAAAGAAAAAAGAAAGGTAAACATTGTTGGTGCCGTTTCACTAAAACACCAACAATGGCAGAATACCAACAATGGCAGAATAGCTAAATTAGCGTATTCACAAAAAAAAGATCAACTGAAAGTTTTCAATTGGACTTTTTATATTCAAGACGTTGCATGCAACGTCTCTAAAGTTCAAATGGCTATCAACTGACATCTATCAACTGACAACTACTAAGCTTCCTTCATAAAGTCATATTCATATCTTTCTGGCGATACAAAAGTTTCTTTAATGGTTCGCTGACTCACCCAACGCATTAAGTTAATCATAGCTCCTGCTTTATCGTTTGTACCACTTGCGCGTGCGCCACCAAATGGTTGCTGACCAACAACTGCGCCAGTTGGTTTATCGTTGATATAAAAATTACCCGCTGCATTTCTTAACTTCACTGTGGCTAATTCTATTGCATACCTATCTTGTGCTAGAACCGCACCTGTTAATGCGTAAATACTGGTTGAATCTACCAATGCTAATGTCTCTTCAAATTGAGCTGCATCATATACATAAAGTGTTAAAACCGGACCAAATAATTCTTCACACATGGTTGTGTATTTGGGATTGGTAGTTACTATTACAGTTGGCGCTATGAACCAACCTTTACTTTTATCATAGGTGCCTCCGGCAATGATTTCGCAAGTTGAATCTGCCTTGGCTTCATCTATGTATTTTGCTAATTTATCAAATGATTTTTCGTCAATCACCGCATTTACAAAATTCCTGAAATCTTCTACCGGACCAACTTGGAATGTAGCCATTTCTTTCAGCATTTTTTCTTTTACCTCTGCCCACATGTTACTAGGAATATAGGCACGACTCGCAGCTGAACATTTTTGTCCTTGGTATTCAAATGAACCACGAACTAATGCTGTTACTACCGCATTAACATTAGCAGAATGATGAGCAACTATAAAATCTTTACCACCAGTTTCCCCTACTATTCTTGGATATGTTTTATATTTATGAATATTGGTTCCAATGGTATTCCAAATACTTTGAAAAACACCTGTGCTTCCCGTAAAATGTATGCCTGCAAAATCAGGATGGTTAAATACTACTTCTGCTGCTACCGGACCACTTGGATATATTAAATTAATGACACCATCGGGCACGCCTGCTAATTTAAAAACTTCCATTAATACATTGGCCGAATAAACTTGTGTGTTTGCCGGTTTCCAAACTATCACATTGCCCATCATGGCTGCGCTAGTAGGCAAATTGCCAGCTATGGCAGTAAAATTAAAAGGAGTCAATGCATAAATAAATCCTTCTAAAGGACGGTATTCAATTCTATTCCACATCCCTTTTCCCGATTGTGGTTGCTCATTGTAAATTTGACTCATAAAATTTACATTGAAACGTAAAAAATCTATGAATTCACAGGCAGCATCTATTTCTGCTTGATAAGCATTTTTACTTTGTGCTAACATGGTAGCAGCATTTAATTTAGCACGGTAAGGACCGGCTATTAAATCTGCTGCTTTTAAAAATATGGCTGCGCGTTGCTCCCAAGTTAATGCTTCCCACTTTGGTTTGGCAGCTAATGCTGCATTGATAGCGGCAGTTACGTGGCTTGCATCACTTACATGAAACTGTCCTAATAAATGTTGGTGATCGTGGGGTGGATGCATGTTCTTGGTATTGCCACTGCGAACTTCACTCCCACCAATATACATAGGTATATCTATTGTTTTATCACGTGCTTCGGCTAAAGCATCTTTTAAATCTTTGCGTTCTTTGCTACCAGGAGCATAATTTAAAACTGGTTCATTAACTGGAGTTGGAACTTTAAAAAATCCGTTCATATATTTTTGAAAATTGATGATAAAAAATTGTATTATGAATGAACATAATAATAAATTAAAAACTTGTGCAAGTTTAAAGTTTATTTTTGAAAATTAGTTATGATAGTGATTAATAAAAAAAAAGTTTTAAGTGCTTGCAAGTGTCTTCAATTGCAAATAATTATAAGAACTTTGAGTTTTTAGAAATGGAACTTTTTAAAATAAAAAACACCTGCTCTTCCATAATAGGAAGGTTGAGTTCCATTGTTAATTGTTAGATAATGGTTTGTTAGTGCGAGCGAGTGAAACCAATTGAGTGGATTGGTGGGGACACCAACCACGGACAAATTTAATAGTGTTAAGTTTTAAGTAAACAGTTTTAAGTGAAAACTTTTTAGAATTTTCCAACCAGTGTGGATTTGCAATCCACACTTTGAATTCAAAAAGACGTTTATTTAAACGTCTCTACAAATTATCTGAGGATTCAAATAATATATAGGTATTAGCTTGAATTGTGGCGAGCGTGGGGCCGACCATCATGCGGGCCGTGCGTCAAGCCAAGCGGGCGGGTAGCTTTTGATGGTCTAGCTTTTTTGTTTCTTTTTCAGCAATGGAAAAAGAAAGAAGAAAAAAAGAAAGAAAATATTGTTGGTGCCGCTTTGATAAAACACCAACAATGGCGAAAGTGGATTGGTGGGGACACCAACCACGGATAAAAATATTGTTGGTGCCGTTTCACTAAAACACCAACAATGGCAGAAAAAAATATTGTTGGTGCCGCTTTGCTAAAACACCAACAATGGCAAAACGCGTGCGTCACTTGTGATTTTAAAATAAGACCAGCCATTTCTTATTAGGAAGGGTAAATACGTTGTTAATTTACGTGCATTCCTTTTTTTTTCAACAAAGACACACGGCCGTATGTCTCTAAACGTTTATTTGTGTTTTTTGGATAATTTATTTAAAACTAAAACTTTCAACCGTTGGCTATACCTCGACAAACTCAGTAACCACAAATGGCCATTCATCATTTTAGCCACAGCCTTTTTCTTAAAACTTTCAACTTTAAACTTAAAACTTCCTTCATCATTGATACTTTTTTGCTTCTGGCATCTAGCTTCTGGCAATTTATTTTTTTTTCATCATTCATACTTCATACTTCTAAATGCAAAAATACAATTAAATTAATATTACCTTCTTTTAATTATCAATGAAATTATTAAATTTGCCATCTTTCAAAACAAAAACAATATTAAGAACTGCCATTGATTGGAAGCGAACAATAAAAAAATGAAAATAAAAAACTTAATTTTACTAAGCAGCATTGGTTTAGCGCTGTTAACTTCTTGCGTAGCTAACAAAAAATATATTTTACTGCAAAATGCAAAAAATAGCAATTCTTCTGACACCAGTAAAAGCAATTACCAATTAGACCGTACCATTTATAAATTACAAGTGAACGACATTTTATACGTAAGTGTTGCTTCTAGTGATGAAAATATAGCAAAAGCATTTTCCCATTCTGTTGGTAGTCAGCAAATGATGCAAGTACAAGGTGGAATTGGTAATATGATGTATTTAACTGGTTACTCTTTAAATGTAAATGGTGAAATTAATTTACCTGTAATTGGCAATTTAAATTTAGGTGGATTAACAGTTTCTGAAGCACAAGAAAAAATAGATATTGAACTAAAAAAATATTTTAAAGTATACCATTTAGTGGTAAAATTAGCCGAAATGCCATTTACTTTTATTGGCGAAGTGGGACATGCAGGACGATTTAGTGGCATGATTAACCAAGTTACCCTGTTTGAAGCATTGGCATTAGCAGGCGATTTTACTCCCATTGCGAACCGTAAAAATGTAACCATCATCCGCCAAAATCCGGAAGGAGTAAAAATTTATAAAATTGACTTTACACAAGCTGATTTAATCAATTCTCCTTATTTTGTATTAAGACCAAACGATGTAATTTATGTAGAACCTTTAAAATCTCGTTCTATAGGTAATTTCAGTAGTTTCCAAAACTCGCTAAATACCATTACTCCTTTGTTAACCACTTTAGTGTTAGCTATTAACACTTACCTAATTATTAATCGATAAAAATGGAAAATAAAACAGAAAATACACAAGGTCAACAAACTAATTTTTCTGATAATACTTTAAATTTTAAAGTAATATTAGGGAAATTCATGGCCTTTTTGCCTTTCTTTATTTTAAGTGCCATCATTGCTATTTCCATTGCCTATTTGGTGAACAGGTATGCTACACCAAGATTTTCATTGAAAGCTACCCTTTTAATCAAGGACAAAGGTAGGGGTTCTTTTGATGGTGCAGAGAGTTTTTTACAAGGTTCATCTTTGCTCATGCAAAGTAAAAACATTGAAAATGAAATTGGTATACTAAAATCTAGGTCATTGGTAGAAAAATCTTTGGCGAATATTGATTTCAGAATATCCTATTTCTCTGAAGGAAATGTAAAAAAATCTGAAATCTATAAAAATCCACCTTTTTTTATTGAAATAGATAGCAATCATTTTCAAACTTATGGCGTACCCATTTTTATTAATTTTCTTGCCAATAATCAAGTGGAATTAAGCACAAATGCAAAGACTGGTAAAGTTTTAATACCCTATAATGAACAAGATGTAAATGGAGTAAATGGTAAAATTGATAATAAAATATATGATTATTCTAAAGACGTTGAAAGTGAAAATTTTAAATTTAAAATAACATTATTTGATAAAAATCTCATCAGTAATAAAGAGAATAAACATTTTTTTATTATCAATTCCAAATCATCATTGATTGATAAATACTCCAACAATTATGTAATTAAAACCATCAATAAACAATCTTCTATAATTGAAATAAGTAAGGAAAGTGAGTATCCAGAAAAAGACATTGACTTTATTAATACACTTTGCCAAACCTATATAGACCAAGGATTTGATGATAAAGCACAAATTTCTACTAATACTATCAATTTTATCAATCTTCAATTGAATGACTTACAAGATACCTTAAGAAATATAGAAAATAATTTATTGGCATTTAAAACCAATAATAAAATTTTAAGCGTAGGCGAAGAAGGAAAAGTGGTGATGGCTAAATTATATAAATTAGAAGATCAAAAAGCCATTGAACAATCTAAATTTAAATATTATTCTTACTTGTATGACTATATTTATAAAAATAAAAATTTCAAGGAAATCATTGCCCCTAGTTCACTCGGAATTCCTGATCCTTTGTTAAATTCATTAATTGTAAAATTATCGGAGTTATATGCTAAAAAAATTACCTATGAAAATAGCATGAAAGAAGCTAATCCATTTATTTTTGAAATTGACCAGAATATTAAAAATATCAAATTGTCATTGATTGAAAATTTGAATAATATCAAAAATCAATCACAGTTAATTATTAACGATATCAATGTTCAAATTAAAGAAGTGGAAAAAGATTTAAGCACCATTCCCGCCTCAGAACGTCAGTTTTTAAACATCAATAGAAAATACAATATCAGTGACAAATTATATACTTATTTACTAGAAAAAAGAGCGGAAGCAGGTATAGCAGGTGCATCGGTAATAGCGGATAATAAATTTGTAGACAAGGCAATAGTTACCGAAAAGGTTTATCCTAAAACTGCCAATAACTATTCCATTGCTTTGTTAATAGGACTCATTATTCCTTTAATTATTATTTTAATTTTCGAGTTTTTTAATACCAGTATTACCAATCACCAACAATTACAAATGGTAACCAAAATTCCTTTAATTGGAAATATCATTCATAATACAAGTAACAATGCTTTGGTAATAGCCAATTCTCCTAAAGCCAGTATTTCGGAATCGTTCCGTAACTTAAGGAGTAATTTAAATTATGTAATCAACGATAAAGATAAAAAAGTAATCCTTGTAACTTCTACTGTTTCTGGAGAAGGAAAAACTTTTGTTTCCATGAATATTGCCTCGGTTATTGCCATCAGTGGTGCTAAAACTTTGCTTATTGGGGTGGATTTGCGTAAGCCTAAAATTTTCCAAGATTTTAATTTAAACAATGCCATTGGCTTAACCAATTACCTAATAGGAAAAGTTACTGTAGATCAAATTATTCAAAAATCAGGTATCAATAACTTAGATGTTATTACTGCCGGACCAACCCCTCCAAATCCTTCAGAATTATTAATGAGCGATGGCTTTAAAAATTTATTGGAATTAATGAAGGATAAATATGATTATATTATATTAGATACACCTCCAATTGGCTTAGTAGCCGATGGGTTAGACCTCATGAAATATGCTGACTTAACATTGTATATTGTTCGTCAAAAAGTAAGTAAGAAAAACTACTTGAACTTAATCAATGACATATACATGAGCGACAAAACCAAAAATGTTGGATTGATTTTTAACGATGTAAACTTTGCCCCTGTTTATGGTTACGGATATGGGAATGGTTATGGATACGGTTATGGTTATGGATACGGATACGGATATGGTTACGGATATGGTTATAGCTATGGCTCATATTCAAGTTATGGATCTTATGGTAATGAAACCGAAAAACACCATAAACCTTTGTGGAAACGAATTATCGGATTATAAAAAAAAGCTACTCTCACGAGTAGCTTTTTTTTTACCGGTAGTTGAGCTTATCGAAACGTGATTAATTGATATGTTGCCGCCAGCTAAAGCTTCCGAGGGATCGGAAGGCTTTTCATAGCATTCGTTGTTAATTGTTGAAAATATTAGATAAAAAGACATTGCATGCAACGTATCTACAAATTATCTGAATCAGGATTGCTTATGTTTAGTGTTTTCACCAACCAATTTAAAATAACATTGTTGGTGCCGTTTCACTCAAACACCAACAATGGCTTAGAGATTGCCTTCCCGCTTTGGCGGGTCAGGCTGTACCTCGCAATGACGAATCAACAAACAAATGCTCATTGTTTGGCGAGCGTGAGAACGACAATCCCGATGCATAGGGAGCGGCCAGCGTTGGCCTTGAGCGCTGAAGCTCCTTTTTGTCTTGTCCTGCCTTGCAGGATTGTTTCTTTTTCATCTAAGGAAAAAGAAAGAAGAAAAAATGAAAAATAAATATTGTTGGTACCACTGCTAACGCAATTTTTAAGCATTGCAATGTGAACGTCCCTTATAATTTAAACAATAATAGTCTGCTAATTTAGATTTGTAATCCTAATTGTTCCAATTCTTAAAACTTTCAACTTAAAACTTCTTTTCAACATTCATAATTCATAACAAAATAATATTATAGATTTTAATTACTAAAACATAAATTTGTTTTAAATTAAAAAAAAGTTGGAAACAAAAAAAGCTTTACAATTCATTATCATATTTATCATTACATATGTTTTTTCAAATGGATTATATCAATATATTTTATGGCTTTACGCTCCCACTCCAGATCCTATTACACTTTATACTTCATTGATTTTATGTAAGATATTTCCCCAATTCAACGCCACTCCGCTCCTATTTGATGCAGCGGTATTAATTACCAAAGGCCAACAAAGATTAGTAAGAATAGCCGAAGGTTGTAATGGAATAGCCGTAGTAATTACCTACTTAAGTTTTGTAATTGCCTTTAAAAGTTCTATAAGAAACTATTTAAAATTTGTTCCAGCAGCTATATTAACAATACTTATTTTTAATATTTTAAGGTTATATATTCTTATAGAAATAAAAATCAATTACAGTTCCTATTTCGACATTTTCCATACTTATATTTTTCCTGCCTTTATATACTTTATTACCTTTTTATTGATGATATTTTGGGTGAAATTTATTGGCCGTAAATCAACTAAAAACTAAACGATGGATTTTAAATTAATTAGGAAAATAATTCCAATATTTATTCTTTTTATATTTGATTTTTCATTCCAAAACTTCAATCCTTTGGAAATGAAATTCAGCAGCTGCAAACTTTACCTATATATTAATGATTGCTGCACTTTTGAAGCATTTGCATTGAATAAATTTTTAAGATTATTACTTAATTTATTTACGATTCATTTAATACTAAGAATATTTAAAACTGAACTCAACCGTAAATATTATTATGTGTTTATAATTGCTATTGTATATATACTTGATATGGGATTATGTTATGTAATACATCCTTTGTTTGTTAATTGGCACAAGGTGCTAAATCCTGTTTTATATAGTCCATTAGCGGGAGTGGCATTATTGGCTTGGTTCATGAGTACTCAACTAAACAAAAGCGCATGATAATTATACTAGCAAGTTGGATTTTCATGTTGGTAAATTGCTATTTGTTTGGCTTTTTTATAAGCACTTCCATATTGAAAATAAAAACAATTAGCGAAACCATTATTGTTGGAATAATTTTCATTACTCTTTTTGCTAATATTATTGCTTTCTTATTCCCAATAAGCAATACGATAATAATTAGTATTGTCATCACCTCTATACTTAATTTATTGATGTATTTCAATGAAATAAAATTGCAATGGTTGAAGACAAAAAAAGAACTTTTAACATTAAAAAACATTGTTTTATTGGCATTAAGTGCGGTATTATTTGCTGCATTTTCCAGTGGGAATTCTAATATTATTGATGATGGATTGTATTACACCCAAACCATTATATGGCTTCGTGAATACGGTTTTGTGCATGGCATTTCTAACCTACATTTATCGTTAGGATTAAGTTCTTCATGGCACGTATTTCAAGCAGTTTTTACCTTTTCAAACGCTGTTAATTTAAACGATGTAAATGGTTTTTTGATGTTTGTTTTTACCCTGTTTATTATAGAAAAAAATAATAATAAAAACATCAATATTTTATTGTACTTCCAATATTTTTTGGTATTATTAATTAGCATTCCTTTTTATAGCGCTCCCAATCCTGATTTTGCCATCATTGTTTTTACTGCTATTGCAATTCAATTGTTTTTAACATCAAAAAACAGGGATCATTATCCTGTTATTTTACTCATTGCTGTATTTTGTTTCACTATAAAAATATCAGCCATTGCAGTTTCAGTTTTAGCGGCTTTTGTGCTTTATAAATTATTAAAACATGTTAGTTTTAAATTGCAAAGCAAACTATATATCCTGCTATTTTTGTTACTAAGCATTCACGTTAGTAAAAACATTTATCAAACAGCTTATCCATTGTATCCATATAAAATATTAAGTGTAAATGCTGATTGGAAAACTCCTGAAGCAGTGGTGAATTACTTTACAAACGGAGTAAAAACATGGTCTTATTCTAATAAATACAAGCCCAATGAAGTGAATGAAATTAAAGATATAAGTGCTTTACAATTAGTAGAAAGTTTATTTTTTAGAAGTGGTACAAAAGGCTTGATCAACAAAGTGATTTTCGCTTCTTTTTTATTAAGTATTTTACTGGTAAGTTATTTGTGGTTTAAACAAAAAATAAATCAGCATACCATTATTTTACAAGTAGTAATTGGTATTAGTTTAATTATTTGGTTTGCTTTTGCTCCGCAATATCGCTTTGCCATTCCAATGCTTATTTACTATTTGGCG
>CAMCQX010000030.1 GCA_945876985.1 Chitinophaga pinensis | reverse complement strand
AATCCTAAGATTATAGATGAAGTATTGGCCACTATTTTTGTAGCACCAAAATCATATACCGGTGAAAATACGATAGAAATTAGTTGCCATGGTTCGGCATATATTCAACAACAAATTTTACAACTATTTATAAAAAATGGTGCGCGTTCAGCTAAGGCTGGTGAGTTTACCTTGCGTGCGTTTTTAAATAAAAAACTCGACTTAACACAAGCCGAAGCCGTAGCTGATTTAATAGCTAGTAACAGTGAAGCAAGTCATCAAACTGCCATGACACAAATGCGTGGAGGCTTTTCGAGTCAGATTACAGATTTACGTGAACGATTGGTGAACTGTGCATCCTTGATAGAACTAGAATTAGATTTTGGGGAAGAAGATGTAGAATTTGCCAGTAGGCCGCAACTAAAAGATTTGGTTCAAAATATTTTAAACTTGGTGCAATCGTTGTTACAATCGTTCAAATATGGCAATGCCATTAAGAATGGAATTCCAACTGTAATAGTTGGAAAACCCAATGCTGGAAAATCAACTTTACTGAATGCTTTGATTAACGATGAAAGAGCCATTGTAAGCCATATAGCTGGTACCACGCGCGACACCATCGAAGAAACATTTATCATAGATGGCATTTTGTTTCGCTTAATTGATACCGCAGGAATCAGAAAAAATACCACCGATGCCATAGAAACCATTGGCATTGAACGAACATTTGAAAGCATTAACAAAGCCAGTATTGTGATCTATTTATTTGATGCAAGTACCACAACCGTTGAAGAATTAAAAACAGAATTAGATGCTTTGATTAGTAACCATGCGGTGGTTATTCCTGTAGGTAATAAAATTGATTTATTATCCGATAATAAAAACGAAATAATTGATTCATTTATTGCTAACAGCAAGCAAGCGAAACCAATATTTGTAAGTACTTTACAAAAAAATAATTTGGCAGCATTGAACCAAAAATTGATAGAAATAATCAGAGGTGATGCGGTAAAAAACGATGTAATTATTACCAATATGCGCCACTATGAAGCTTTGTTAAATACTTCAAACTCATTGCAAGATGTGCTAACAGGAATGGACATTCAACAAACAGGCGATTTATTGGCATTTGACATTCGCAAAGCTATTTATCACCTTGGTGAGATCGTTGGGGATATATCAAGTGACGACTTATTGGCCAATATATTTAGCAAGTTCTGTATCGGAAAGTAATTTACACCTTGATATTTAATATAACAAAAAAGCAAATTCACAAAGTTAGTTTTTGATAAATTTGCCTTTAACAGTTTTATTGTTTAAATCAATAACTTCATAAAAGTAAACACCAGATGACAATTTAGAAATATCAATATTTTGGCTTTCAGTGATTTTAATTTGTAATACTATTTTTGAATTTGTATCTCTAATTTTGAAAAAATATGCTTTTTGAGCAATTCCTTTTACATAAATAAAATCATTGGCAGGATTTGGAAACAATACAATTTCATTATATAAACTATTTAATTCGCTTGATAGCAATGGAACACACTGAATGCAATTTTTTTGGTAGGTAATCGCTGCGTCCGAGATTATTTGAGAATCAAAAATCGCCCCTTGCGAACACTCAGATTTTAATTGATAATTAAGCCACGGCAATAAATAACTAAAAATTTTAGTGTGTTGTTCGCTTCTCGAAATTTTAGGTGTTGGCGTACAAGTAGTTTCTCCAATATTACATAAAGTATTGCTATTTGACATCTGACAATGGCTGGCACCAACTATACTAATATAGGTTTTACAAGTACTGATAATTCCATTATAAAGCGGCACTTGATTTGTTGTTGGAGGAGCAACACAATCATTTGCACCAGCAAAAATCAAAGAAGGAATAGAAATGAAAGCCGATGCTGTTATTGCTGAAGGTGTAGTTTCTGCTGCTGCAAAATTCACTAAAGTGGTAATATTAGAATTCAAAGGAACCGACAAAAATGATGCGCCACCGCCCATACTGTGTCCCATAACGGCATTCTTTGGGCTAACTCTATTAAAGAAAATAGAAGTGTTTTGTGTTCCTAAAACATTCATTTGATTAATTACAAACGCCAAATCTTTTCCAAATTCTAAATGAGAAGGCGAGAATGACCCTTCTGATTTTGGAAAAGCAATTATAAAGCCATTCGGCACAAGAGCTTCCCAAAAATTCTGATATGCATCCCAAGTCATTACAAATCCATGTCCAAATACTAAACTAGGAAATTTAAGCGAATTTAAAGTCGTTAACGCAACATTATCGCCTGAAACATCCGCAGGATAATATACTTCTGTAGCTATATTTCTGTTACTTCTACTAGCATCAATAAAATTAATTGTTGTGTGTCCAATTTTATAGGGCTGCGCATTGATATTAGTTACTGTTACTGCAATTACAAATAAAATAAGGTATATTTTTCTCATGAATAGTGAATTATTATTTCAAACATAATAAAATATTCGTATTTATCCCCTAAATATACGAATTATGACACGTATCTTTTAACGCCTCATTAAAAAATTGTGACATTAACCACTCGCATCATACAAATATAGCTAATGAATAGGCTACGGCTGATTAATACTTTAAAAAGACAGAAAAAATAATTGGGCGAGATGTCAAAAAAAAACTCACACTCGTATGATGCGAGCGAGAGCTGGTATTTGAGACGAGCGTGTTTGTTTAATGAAATATTAAGTATGAAGTATAAAATCCCGATACATCTTGTAAATCAGTAATAAATACACTTACAATGCTGGCACTGGCATTTTAAATATTACTGAAATTATCTCAGGAAGATTTTATTCATCAACTGTAATGAACGACAATGATTGTTATGATGTTTTTATAGGGAATTACAAATGGGAACAATGAGCAAAATCTATTGAGTTTAGATTCTATTCGTTGGCAAATCCTAACCTTTCTATATGTTGCGAATTCCTTAAAAATAGTGATATTTAAGGTTTAAAATATTGTTGGTTTTTTTTCTAATTTACTGTCATTTAAAAGAATATTTTATTACTGCTTATGGCGTAATATAAGAAAGTGTTTTTATACGTATTTTACATTGGTTTAAAGTAAATTTATTCGCAACTATAAAATGTTGACATCTTCAAAACCAACAATATAAAAAAATTAACCGCCTATTTGTTTCTACAAAAACTTTTTTTGTTTTTTTAATTATTAGTTTTATAATTGTATAAAAAAACCTGAAAATCAATAAAAAACAATGAAAACAATAAATAGAATTAAAGCAAATTTAATAATCGGAATTATCATGTTTTTGACATTATTTCCTTTCATCACAAATGCACAATCAAACAAATGTGCTACAATGCAAAATCTTAATAAAAGTATTGCTCAAAATCCTGGTTTAAAGCAAAGAATGCTTGAAAATGAGGAAGCAACACGCAATTGGATTTTTAAAAATTCATCTAGTAGTAAATTGGGTAAAGGCGGAATAATAACAATACCCACAGTAGTTCATGTAATTATGAAAGACACATCAATAAATATTACTGACAATCAAATTTATTCACAAATTAATGTTTTGAATAAAGATTTTAGATTAATGAATGCAGATACTTTAAGTAGCCAACACCCATTTTGGCAATTCGTTTCTGATACTAAAATAGAGTTCTGCCTTGCAAAAAAAGACCCTAATGGAAATGCTACTACAGGAATTACGAGAACTACAACAAACGTATCTGAGTGGGGCGATAGCAATTCTCATAATATTAAATCAACTGCTAATGGTGGCCATGATAATTGGAATCCAAACCAATATTTAAATATTTATGTAGTGAAACTTGAAGGAAAAACTTTAGGTTTTGCAACTTTTCCTGACGAACTATCTACATCTCCGAACTTAGATGGAGTAGTAATACGTTATGAAGCATTTGGTACAGAAGGTGAAGCAGGTACTGGCGACTTTAAAGCAAACAATGGTGGCAGAACTGGCACACACGAAGTAGGACATTGGTTAAATCTCAGACATATTTGGGGTGACACCGTTTGTGGTAACGATTTTGTAGATGATACTAAGCCGGCAGAAGGTTCTAATTTTAATTGTGTAACATTTCCTCATAGAGCAAACAATACATGCGGTGCCGATTCAAATGGCGAAATGTATATGAACTATATGGATTATGTTGACGATAGCTGTATGAATATGTTTACAGTTGGTCAAAATATCAGAATGCAAGCTTGTTTAAACGGATCACGTGCTGGTTTACTTACTTCTAGTGGCTGCAGCATGCCCACTTCATTAAATGACATTTCATTTGCGAACGCTGTTGCTGTTTTTCCTAACCCAAACAACGGACAGTTTACTTTATCGGTTGATTCAAAAAACATAAATTCAGTTACTGCTACTTTAATTGATATACTTGGGGCAACTGTTAAAGAATTTGGAATCGTTTCAACGGGTAATTCTACTATTACATTAAGTGGTGTATCAAGTGGTGTATATTATTTAAAAGTTAGCACACCAAATAATACAACAATTAAAAAGATATTTGTAACAAAATAATAATTAATAGAAGCGGAGCACATTGCTCCGCTTTTATTTTAAAAATATCAATATGAATAAATTTGCAACTTTAGTTCTTCTTACTGTTTTAATTTCTTGCAACAGTTCTAAAACAGGAATACGCGTCAATACCCAAAACAATAAACAAGAAGCAACAAATCTTTATCGTTATTGTGTTTCATTTATCAGTATTGGCTCGGGTATAGACGGTAGCGCAAAACAACAATTCTTAGATTTTATCAAAGATTTTGAAACCAAATACAATATCAAAATTTCATATGAAGTAGTGAAGTGGGGTCGTGAGGGTGAGACAGATTACTGCCTAAAATTAGTTGAATTGAAAGCAGATGAACAAAACGCTTTCATTACAAACAGCAAAGAACTATTAAAAACAGCTACTCTTGTTCGCTACAGCGAGAACTCAGTTTGTAAAAACAAGCGTGACTAAAAGTAAAATTGATTCGTAACTCCTAAAACATTCATTTGATTAATTACAAACGTCAAATCTTTTCCAAATTCTAAATGATAAGGCGAGAAAGACCCCTCTGATTTTGGAAAAGCAATTATGAATCCATTCGGCCCAAGAGCTTCCCAAAAATTCTGATATGCATCCCAAGTCATTACAAATCCAAATACTAAACTAGGAAATTTAAGCGAATTTAAAGTGGTTAATGCAACATTATCGCCTGAAACATCCGCAGTATAATATACTTCTGTAGCTATATTTCTGTTACTTCTACTAGCATCAATAAAATTAATTGTTGTGTGTCCAATTTTATAGGGCTGCGCATTGCTATTAGTTATTGCCACTGCAATTACAAATAAAATAAGGTATATTTTTCTCATGAATAGTGAATTATTATTTCAAACATAATAAAATTATTAGAATTAGTTATTAGGCATGAAATAAATAAAATTAGATTTTGAATTTTTACTATCCGCTCCCGCTCGCATCTTGCAAGTGAAGATATTGTTTAGTCTCCGGCTGATTAATACTTTAAAAAGACAGAAAAAATAATTGGGCGAGATGTCAAAAAAAACTCACACTCTCAAGTTGCGAGCTAGTGCTGACAAACCCAATAGTTATTTTATAATTTCAACCTTGTTAGTGGCTATTAATTTGTTATTGGCATCGAATATTGTTAAAATATAAACACCATTACTTAACCCAGAAATATCAATGGTAGTGCTATTTTTGGATATAATAGTTTGTCCTAAAATTCCTGTTAGTTTGGCGATGAAATATCCTGGATTTTCTAAATCAATGACCAAATAAGTAGATGCTGGATTTGGATAAACTTTTATTGAGTTTAACCTTGGGGAAGTTAAAGAAATGCCAGTATGAATAGCTATTTTCAAGGTATCGTTCGTTATTGCACTCGCAATATAAATGGTATCGTGTTTATTGGCCAATTCTGTTTGAAGCATTCGAATAATAATACCTTTACTAGTAGTGTCAGCTTTTAATTGGGACAATGATAAACCTTTGCTAATGGTATCGTTTATTAAATTGGTTATTATTATGTTTTTATTAGCTGTGTCAGTTTTTAAATTGGTAATGATTGAACTTTTACTAATAGAGTCACTTCTTAAATTGGTAATTGCAATTCCCTTATTGGCAGTATCGTTTATTAAATTGGAAATTACGCTACTCCTATTGATTGAATCGCTTCTTAAATTGGCAATTGCAATTCCCTTATTGGTAGTATCACTTTTTAAATTATTTATTGTTAAACCTTTACTGGTGGTATCTGCTTTTAAAGCAGTAATTAGCATACTTTTATTGGTGGTGTCGCCTATTAAAGCAGTAATTAGTATAGCTTTATTGGTGGTATCACTTTTTAATAAATCAATTGTTGCTGTTTTTATGATTGAATCATTCTTTAATTGAACAATTCGTAATGAATCACTTGCAATGTTTGTAATGAATAACTTAACAATATTGGAAGTATCAACGCATTCTCCATCCTTGGAAATAATTCTGAAAGGTTGATTGTGATTGGTGTATGAAATATTAGAAACAGCTAAAACATTGGTTTGCGTGCCTGCGTATTGATTCATATTTAACAAGTTTTGCCATCCACATCCAATAGGATTTGTTTGCCATTGATAATTGTAATTTGAACCCGCATGTACAAGTATAAAGTTTTTATTATTGCCAATGGCACCATATTGATTACTTGGTTGCGTTGTTATTGTATTTGGACAACCATAGTTTAATTTAGTTATTTCTAATGGCGTTAAAGCCCTATTCCAAATACCAATTTCATCGATAACACCTTTGAAGAATTGACCAGTGCCATTGGTAGCGCCAATGATTATTGACGAAGTATTGAAATTTGGTATAAGTGTAGTTAAAATATTGTTTTGTAAAACACCATCAATATATAAGCTGGTGGTATCATTTTTTCTTACACTAATTACATGATGCCAAGTATTGTCGTTTAAATAATTACTGTTAGTGCTGTTAGCATAATCCCATCCATTTGTTGGTGGATTATTAGTTCCCACTGACCAATTATCTTCCATAGCAGCAATTTTACCAGTTGATTTTAATAATATTTGGTAACCATTATGACCGTTTGAAAGGTTTCCTATAATTCCTGCATCTGAAGAGCTATCGGTACTTTTCACCCAAACAGATACTGTTCTATTATTTACAAGATTTAATCGCGTGCTGGTAGCAGCTGTAATTTTGGAAGTTGTACCATTAAAACTATAAGCTTTATTTGCTATTCCAAATCTATCCGTTGTTAGAGTTGCTCCACTTACCACGCCATTCAAGCCATATCCACTTGAGTCGTTTGCATTGCCTGTAAATGGCCACCATGCAACAAGCCCAGTAGTTGAAACATAATTGGGTGCTATTGGATAAATTAAATTCCCGAAAATACTTTCATAATTATTGGCATATTGATACCTACTAGCACAAGTGCTCACAGCATCCCAATTAACAGACCAAGTCATCATACCTCTTAAATTAGGATAACCGCCTGTTTGTGCCAATACATAAGTGCCGGGTTTTGGACCTTTTCCTAACAAATAATTCATAGCCGATTTTACCGTTGCAGAATCAGTAAATCCTCCACCTGCAGCGCTGCTACAAGCTGGCAAACCAATTGCTATTTTACTGGCGGGCAAACCTGCAAATGCACCACCCGATGTGTTGAATCCACGAATGACTGCTTCTGTCATGGCCACTATAAAATCTGCAGTTCCCTGCGTATAAATTCTGCTATCAATTCCATACATGGTTCCACTGTTATATAGTTGAACTTGCAATAAATCGAGTGAATCTCTTAACCCATTGATTAAAGTTAAATAGCCTCCCCAAATACTACCAAAGCCCGACATTCCACCTTGAACAAAGGCAGTTTCTGGTGCCATGCTCAGTAAAAGTTTTTGTGGATGTGTAATTCTATAATTTGCCATAATTAGTTTAATGGCATCTATTAAATTTACTTGAGCAATATTTCCTGGCGATGCTATGGTTCCTCCACTTATTAAAATAGAACTTCCATTTTCAATGTCTATATCAATTCCATCAAAACCATAAGTATTTATTATATTGGTCATAGAACTTACAAAAGCATTTTTATTGGCAGTAGTTGTTAAGTCTATAGTGGCAGTGGCACCTCCAATGCTTATTAATACTTTTTTTCCTTGTAATTGCAATGCTTGAACTTTAGTAATAAACGCACTTTGTGAAACAATAACTGGTGTAAATAGCATGGTCATATTGGAACTAGATGTGGGCAATGCAAAGGCCACTTCAATTACATTATACCTATTATCAATTGCATCTAATTGAATATAAGGAGCATTCAAATCATTCCAATTATGCCAATAACCTATTAATGCAGGATTGGGTAATTGTGCTTTTGCAATGTTGATAGTTATGATAAATGTAATTAAAGTGAAAGTGTATTTTTTCATCATGTCCTTAAAGAATTATGACTCTGTATATATTATTTTAGTTTATTTATATAAAATAAGTCCTAGGCTTTTATGCAATGATAGTTTATTTATTTGACTGACATTTTTTTTTTAAATAATCCTCTTCCAAAATGGCAAATTCAAAATTATCGAACCATTGTTCTCTAATTGGTAAAATTTTTCTACCATGTCCTTCTCTTAATAATCCTGATTTTTCTATAACTTTTGCTGAAGCAATATTTTCGGTAGCACATCCAGCAGTTATTCTATGTAATTTTAATTGATTAAAACAAAAATCTAAAACCACTTTCACAGCCTCCGTTGCATATCCATTATTCCAATATTTTGAAATTTTTTTTAGTTAAAAATTATGAGACTAATAAAAAATTTACCTAATAAACCTTAGTCTCTCCCCTTTTTTGTTTTCGTTAAATATTCCATTTTGATAAGTCAAATGACCACTTACAATGGTAGTATCAATACTTGTTTTAAAAGTATAACCCTCAAAAGGACTCCAGTTGCATTTATATAAAATATTTTCTTTAGAAACAGTATGTGGCTTGTTCATATCCACTATAACCAAATCGGCCCAAAAACCTTCACGAATAAATCCACGTCTGTCTATGTCAAACAAAATAGCTGGGTTGTGACACATTTTTTGAACTACATTTTCTAAAGTTATTTTTCCTTGCAAATGACATTCAATCATGGCTTGTAATGTATGTTGAATTAATGGTCCACCACTTGGTGCATTGATATAAGTTTGTTCTTTTTCTTCAATAGTATGTGGCGCATGATCGGTAGCAATTACATCTACTCTTCCATCGTTCACTGCTCTCCAAATAGCGTCTCTATCTTCCGCGGTTTTAACCGCAGGATTCCATTTGATATAATTTCCTTTGGTAGCATAATCTTCATCACTGAACCATAAATGATGTATACAGGCTTCGCAAGTAATTTTCTTTTCACTTAAAGGAATATTATTTTCAAATAAATCTAATTCCTCTTTGGTACTAATATGTAAAACATGTAAACGTGTATTGTATTTTTTTGCTAAGGCAACAGCAAAACTAGATGATTGATAACAAGCTTCCCTACTTCTAATCAAAGGATGTTGAATAGCAGAAAGATTTTCACCAAATTCAGCTTTAAATTTAGCTATATTTTCTTTAATTAAAGGATCATATTCGCAGTGCGTTGCAATCAAAGTTTTCACTTGACTAAAAATGTTTTCTAATGCTTGTGGATCATCCACCAACATATCGCCAGTGCTGCTACCCATAAATATTTTTACACCACAAACTGCGCTTTCATCTAACCTCAACAATTCATTTAAATTGGTATTGGTGGTACCCATATAAAATGAATAATTAGCTAAAGAAACTTCACTTGCCCTGGTATATTTTTGTTCTAATAATTCAATGGTTGTAGCACTCGGAATGGTGTTTGGCATTTCCATGTAAGTGGTACATCCACCAGCCACAGCAGCTTTTGCTTCGGTATATAATTCACCTTTATGGGTTAAACCTGGCTCTCTAAAATGCACTTGATCATCTATGACACCTGGCAATAAATATTTTCCATAAGCATCTATTACCACATCAGCTTTGATGGCAATGGCATTGGTATCAATTTTTTCAATGAAGCCATTTTTAATGAGCACATCTGCACCAAATATTTTACCTTCATTTACTAATGTAGCGTTTTTAATAAGGATTGTTTGCATGATTTTTTTATCGTTTAGTCAATAGTCGCAATAACTTTTAACTCAATGGCAATAGGTGTTGGCAAACAAATGATTTGTATCGTTGTTCTGCAAGGCTGACTATCTTTAAAGTACTCAGCCCACAATTGATTATAGGTTTTAAAGTCGTCTTTCATGTTGGTCAAAAATACAGTTACATCTATAATTTTATCCCAACTACTTCCTGCATCTTCCAAAATATATTTGATGTTTTGAAACACCGAATGGCATTGCGTAGCAATATCATAACTTACAATTTCGCCTTGTTCATTTAACTCTACTCCAGGAATTTTTTTAGTTCCTTTTTCTCTTGGACCAACTCCTGAAAGAAATAATAAATTACCTACACGTTTTGCATGAGGATATAAACCTACAGGTTCTGGTGCTTTTGATGAATGTATAGTTTCCA
>CAMCQX010000029.1 GCA_945876985.1 Chitinophaga pinensis | reverse complement strand
AGCAAAGTTTCTATGATTGATGCGCAGGAAGAAGTAGAACTTGCACGTAGAATTAGAGAGGGAGATCAAGTAGCTTTGGAACGTTTGGTAAATGCCAATTTGCGTTTTGTGGTTTCAGTTTCAAAACAATATCAAAACCAAGGTTTAACGCTTGGTGATTTAATAAACGAAGGAAATTTAGGTTTAATAAAAGCGGCAAAACGTTTTGATGAAACCCGTGGTTTTAAATTCATTTCTTATGCAGTTTGGTGGATTCGCCAATCTATTTTACAAGCTTTAGCCGATCAAAGTCGTATTGTTCGTTTACCTTTAAACAAAGTAGGTTCAATAGGGAGAATTGGTAATGCAGCTGCAAAATTAGAACAACAATTAGAGCGCGAACCAACCGTAGAAGAAATTGCTTTAGCCATGGATATTCCAATTTTAGAAGTGGAAAATGCATTGCGCAGCACAGGTCGTCATTTATCAATTGATGCACCTTTAACCGAAGGTGAAGACAATACTTTATTAGGAATTTTAGATAGCAACGATGAGCCTCGTCCAGATGTTCAGTTAATCAACGAGTCGTTACAAAAAGAAATTAACCGTGTTATTTCTACTTTAAGTGAAAAAGAAAAAGACGTGTTGAAATTCTATTACGGACTAGATGGCGGACCAGCACATACGCTAGAAGATATCAGTGAAAAAATTGGTTTAACCCGCGAACGTGTTCGCCAAATAAAAGAAAAAGCTTTGCGTAGATTACGTAAATCATCTAAAAGCAAAATCTTAAAATCATACTTAGGATAAAAATTTAGAAACATAACTAAATCCCAATTGTATTAATTTGCAATTGGGATTTTTAATTTATTCAAACTTCATGACCACAACACATAAACATACCAACTCGTTAATTCACGCCAGTAGTCCTTATTTATTGCAGCATGCACACAATCCAGTAAATTGGTTAGAATGGAACGAGGAAACACTTTTAAAAGCCAAGAGTGAAGATAAAATGATACTGGTGAGCATTGGTTACTCGGCTTGTCATTGGTGTCATGTAATGGAACACGAAAGTTTTGAAAACGAAGAAGTAGCAGCCTTAATGAACAAAAACTTTATTTGCATAAAAGTAGATAGAGAAGAACGTCCTGATATAGATCAAATATACATGGATGCGGTACAATTGCTTACTGGACGTGGCGGTTGGCCTTTAAATTGTTTTGCTTTACCTGATGGAAGGCCGCTACATGGTGGAACTTATTTCCCAATAGAACAATGGAAAAAAACATTGCAATCCATTGCCGATTTTTACCAAGACAGAAAAGTAGAAGCTTTTGAATATGCCGCAGAATTAACCAATGGAATTAATAAATTAGACCAAATTATTCCTGCAGAAAATTCAGCAATAAAATTAGAAACCATTGAAACTGCAGTAGAAAATTGGAGCAAAAACTTCGATTTAATATATGGTGGATACAATTGGGCACCTAAATTCCCCATGCCCAATAATTGGCACTTTTATTTGCAATATTACCAGTTTTCAAAAAACGAATTGCTGTTAGAAGCGGTAACACAAACCTTGAATGGCATGGCCAATGGCGGAATTTTTGACCAAATAGAAGGTGGTTTTGCGCGCTATAGCACCGATGTGTATTGGAAAGCACCTCATTTTGAAAAAATGCTTTACGATAATGGACAATTAATGGGTTTATATGCGCAAGCTTTTCAGTTAACAAAAAATCCTTTGTACAAAAATATTATTTACAAAACGCACCAGTTTTTACAACATGAATTAACCCACGAAAGTGGTTTGTTTTATTCAGCCTTAGATGCCGATAGTGAAGGAATAGAAGGCAAGTATTATATATGGACTCGACCGGAATTAGTGGAATATTTAGGTGAAAATGAACCTTTGTTTAGCCTTTATTATTCGGTAGATGCTTATGGAAATTGGGAACATGGTGCAAGCATTTTATACAAGACCAGAACAATAGAAGAACTAGAAAAAATTACAGGGAAAAACAACATTGAAATAGAAGCAATCATTGAAAAATGCAATGCTATTTTAGTTGCTGAACGCAACAAAAAAACCAAACCCGGGTTAGATGATAAAGTAATTACCAGTTGGAATGCTTTAATGGTTTCAGGTTATTGCGAAGCATACAAAGCATTGAATGATAAAACATTTTTCCATGCTGCGCAAAAAGCATTGGATAGTATTTTAGAAAATTTATGGGTGAACAATCAATTGTTTAGAATCTATAAAAACGGCAAAATTAGCATTCATGGATTTGCGGAAGATTATGCTTGTTTAAGCAAAGCATTGATTGATTTTTACCAAATTAGTTTTGATGAAAAATACTTGCAAAAAGCCAATGAATTAATGGAGTTAAGCATTAATTATTTTTACAGTGATGAGAAAAAATTATTTTACTTTAAGTCAAATACCGATACTGCTTTAATAGCCCGAAAATTGGACTTAACTGATGATGTGATTCCAAGTGCGAATAGTGTTTTTGGCCATTGTTTGCAAGCATTAAGCTATTATTTTAGCAATGATAACTATGAAAATATGGTGAATGAAATGTTGACTTTAGTACAACAAAAATTTGCTAAAAACACCAGCAGTTATACCAATTGGATGCAGTTAAGTTTAAATAAAATACAAGGAGTAAAACAAATTGTTATGATTGGAAACGATGCGGAAAATATCATGCAACAATTGCAACAGCGTTATTCACCAAATACACTTTTTGCCATTGCAAAGCAACATACAAATATTCCATTATTGAAAGATAAAATGCCTACTGAAGGCAAAACTGCTATTTATGTTTGTAATGATAAAACCTGCGGATTACCAGTTTATAGTTTAGAAGACTTATAGTTTTAAAGGTTTTTTTATGAAGCAATCATTTTTGTGTAAATCAAAAATGATTGCTTCTAAAGCCTCAATTATTTAACTTTTACAAATTTATTATTGTATATAACTGTTCCGTTCGAAACAATATTTACCATATAAATTCCATTGGTTAATTCATTTAAATTTTCAATGGCAAACTTGTTGTAGCCTGCATTTAAATGAATGGTAACATCCTTGATTATTTTGCCTGTTATATCGGTAATATTAAGTTGAGTATTTGCGTTTTCAAACGATTCAATTGCTACATATAAATGATCGGTAATTGGGTTTGGATATACAATTACTTGAGGTAAAATATCTTTACCATTTACAATTGAAATAATTTTTGAATATTCAAATTCACCATTCAAATCAACTTGTTTTAGTCTGTAAAAAACTGCTTTATTTACTAAAAACACGTTGGCATCTACAAAATTGTAGTTTGTTAATTGATTGCTGTTTACAGCACCATTCACAAAACCAATTTCAGTAAAATTTCTACCATCAAAACTACGTTCTACAGCAAATCCATTGTTATTAATTTCACTGGCAGTTGACCAATATAAATTAGCATTGTCGTTTTTAGCATTTCCAGTAAATGAAATTAACTGAACAGGCAAAGGATTATTAATAGCACCAATCATAAATTGGTTGTTAAATAGGGTTGAATCAACCCCCATAGTTACCGTTTGACCTAATAAGCTAAATGCATTTGCGTTATTTTTTGCCAAAGTCCAGGTTGAACTGCTACCATTTGCGCGGGTAAATAATTTAAAATCATTTGCATTTGCACCGGTAACTATTCCTACAACATTAAAAGTAACGTTGGCACTATCCATAGTTCCCGCACCATAACGGTACATTAACCAATAATTTTGAAAAACAGCTGTTACTCCACCAGGTGCAGTAATTGGCGAAACCACCAAAGCCGAATCTGTAAAACGATGTACATAAATATCGTTGGAAGCACTTTGATTATAAATATTCATATTGATACCTGTTCCAGCAAATGCTTGCGTACCACTTGAACTTATGGTTTGATTATTTACTGTTGGAGTTCCTAACGGAAAATTGGTAGCTAAAAAAGTGGGTGTATTATTAATTATACCTGCATTACAATTTCCGGATGCATCAACCACATAACTTCCACTTATTTCATCTAAACGGTAATATGCTTTTAAGTTTACATTCGATGCATTTGCTAAACGAGTGTGCATGTTTCTTCTAATTTGAAGTGCAGTTCTACAGGTATCCCAAATTCTTATTTCATCAATAGAACCCACTAAAAAGCCAGTGCTTGTTCTTAACGATCTTCCTATAAATACAGGTTGTTTATTACCTACAATGGTGCCAAACATAGCTTTTGAACCTACCAAATTTCCATTTTGATAAATGTTCATGGTAACACCATCATAAGTTGCCGCAGCATGAGTAAATACGCCTGTTGGGAATATTACATTTGCAATAACCGAATCAACAGCAATAGAAGAATTTAACTTAAATACTAAATATCCAGCAGCCGAAATATAAAATGAGTATTGTGAAATGCTAGTAGTTGAATCTTTACTAACAATATAATTATCGTTAAAGTTTGCTGTTTTATTAACCCAAGCCTCTAATGTTAATTTTTCAGTTGTAATATTTAAAGTTTTAGCACCATTAGTTTGCAAATATTGAGTTCCACTAAATTCCAAACCGTTGTTTGAAGTGTTTACAATTGATGGAGTTACTACAGAAAATGAATAAGTAATGGTATCGTTATTTCTTTCCAAATCTCCCGTTAATTGTGTCCATGCTTTTATAGTATAAGTTCCAGGAGTTGTTGGATTAAATAAAATTGCAGCATTAATTGTTGCAGATTCACCACTAGCTAAAAACAACGATAAAGTATCGGCTGTTGTTGAATTAACAGGTCCAGTAATTTGTGAACGAACAATGTAACTTGACTGACTATTTAAACCATAATTAGTAATTTTAAATTGCGGAGCAATGGCCGAACTACCTGTCATTACTGCTGCGCAAGGTTGGTCAATACTTGCTAAACCAATGTCGTCAGCTACTTGCAAACGTGGCTCAATCATGAAACGAAAGGCTGAATTATTACTTCCAAAATCAGTCCAAGTAGTTCCTCCAGTTGGAGCGGTATAATAAAAAGTTCCGCTTCTTATTGGGTTTTCATTTTGATATCCAAATGATGAATTGGTAGTATTGAACTGAATAACTCCCACACAAAAACTTCCGGTTACAGCTACTGGTGGGTTAACAATTATTGTGTTTGCTCCTGTTCCTGTTGTAAAACTTGGCGATGACCAAAGTAATGATCCTGGTCCGCCTGTAGAAGATGTATCCCAAATTCCTACTTTTATAGTTTGTCCTCCAGCAAATATATTTACTCCAATTTGATTAATTGAATTAGATCCAGTGTAAGGAAATTTTGCCACAAAATCACCAGTTCCGCCATTAAAACCAACACCACCAAGCGCTGGAATAGTTGGATCTGCGTAAGCATAAGTACTTGTTGTAATTATTTGATTATATACTTTGCTATTATTTGAATTGGTACTATCGTTTGGAACAGTTACAGTGGCAGTGCTTATTCCTAAGTTTACATAATTAAATGAATTAAATTTTACTGTTTTTGATAATCCTGGCGCTATAGTGTCAATGTATAAACTATCGACAAAAGAGTTAGAGCCAGCAATTGTTAATTTTACTTTTTGGTTAAATAAAGTATCAATTCCAGTATTTCTAATATTTGCACTTACACTATGAGGGTTTGCATAAGGAATAGGCAATTTGCCCAAAGAATAAACTTCTTGAACGGCAGCATCTTTTAAATTATTAAACGGAGTAGATTCATGTGCGCCTCTATATGTTGGATTTCCCCTAGTAGTTCCAAAAATATCTGATAGAACCAATGATGAACGCGGGCAACCCATAACAATATAATTATTAATTGAAGTTCCTGTAAGTGTCAAATTAGTGTTACTTATAAAGTTTACATTATTAAATGTAGAGTTAACTTCTAAACCTGTAAGTGTAGTAGCTGCAGCAGCTTGGTATCCTACAAGACCAGTTTGTGCATATAAACTATTTCCCCAAGTAGCAGGAAACGGCCCACTTCCTGCTGTTCCTGTGGCCCAATAGTTATTATAATCAATATCCAAAATTCCTACCATTGCAGTTAATTGAATTCTAAATCCTGTATGAAATATACCTGTAGTTCCACCAGTTCTATTATTAATAAATACATTATTTCTACTTACAAAAGTTGAACCAGTTGATGTGTTAGTTTTAATCAAACCATAGGAAACAACACCTCCAGCTGTTCCGCCAGTATGCGTACCACCAATTCTTACACTGTTATTTACAAACCTACAAATAGCAGGAGTGGAACCTAAAAAATACAATCCAAAAACTCCAGAACAAGTTCCACTATTTTGGGTAAGCGAAACAAAATTGTTATAACAATTTATAACAGGTGTTACCGAGGGTGTAGCTAATGTAGCACTTACATATATACCATAAAGACCAGCTGTAGCTGTAGTTTGTAAATCATAAATTCTGTTTTTAGTAATAGTTCCATTATATCCATCACAATTTGCGCTAATAAAAAGTCCAATAGGATTGATATTTGATGTTGCTGTTGTGTGATAAATATTATTTGAATCAATAGTAAAGTTTTTAACAGCGGCAACATAAACACCATAAAGACCAAAATTGAATAAATTATTACCTTTAATAATAATATTATCCATGCTATTGGCAACAGTTCCTAAAGCGTAAATACAGTTTCTTCCACCTGAAATATTGCAGTATAATACACTATCGTTCATATTACCATTGGTAGCAACTGAATTGTTAAAATAAATTGGATTGGTTGTAACTGTTTGAATAAAGCAAGTAACATTACAGTATTTGATACAGTTATCAGATGCTCCATTTATGTAATTAAACACAGTAGAACTGAGAGTAGTAGAAGTATTCTGAAACTCCAATAATTTAGCACTTCCTAAACCCAATGGTCGACCATCAATGGTAATATTATCAGCCCCCTGATAATTAAACAAAATAGCTCCACTAATTGAACCTGAAACAATCTTTGTAACTGTAGCAGAATCAGCAGGTCTGATTAAAACAGATGAATAAAATGTAATACCACCATTACCATTTGAATCCAATGAAATGGCTGCAGTTTCAGCAGTATTTGAATGAACTTTAATTACAATATCGCCTTGGTGAGTTCCATTGTTAATATTATCAATGGCAGCTTTTAGTGTAGTGTAACTTCCGGTTGAAGTGCCAGATGAGGCAACAAGCGTAATCTGTGCGTTTATATTATTTATTGAAACAATGAATAATATAAAGAGAATTGTTTTGTAAATTTTTTCCATAGTATTTATTTATTTATACAATGTTAAATCAAAAAAATAATTTTCGCAAAAAAATTATAATTTAATAACATTTTTGATGCAATTCATTTTGAAATTTTTCTAAATGTTATTTTTTGGTATAAAAAACATTGTAAATCAATACTATAAAACTCAAGCTGTCAAATTTGTCAAATTAAGTAGTACGATCATATCAAGTTTTACAATTATTATTTATTCAAAAAACTTTTACACATTAAATAATTTTTAAAAAATAAAGTTTTTATTTGCTGCATGGATTTGAAAGGAAAAGTAATTTTAAACATGCCTTTAGTTACTGGAGAAGGTAAAAATGGCCAATGGAGTAAACAAGAGTTTTTAATTGAAACTGGCGACCAATATCCCAAAAAGGTAATGTTTGGTTTAATGGGAAATAAAATTGACCAAAATCCTTATAGCATTGGTCAAGAAGTAGTAGTTAGTTTTGATGCTGAAAGCAGAGAATATAACGGTAGGTATTTTACCAATTTAAATGCTTGGAAAGTTACACCAGCGGGATCTCCTCCTAATCAACCAACTCAACCAAGTGCACCACAAAACAATCACACTGATGCACCTACAAACATGTCGTTTAGTAGTGATGAAAGCACTTCAGACGATTTACCATTTTAATAAATTAAAATAAAAATATAGCAAAGCCATTGAACATTTTTTGTTCAATGGCTTTTTGTTTTTATAAGTTACGAAACATTAAATTTTTTCAGTTGATTTTTTAACAAAAAAAAGTGTTACTTTTTTTTAAATTGCAACCCACTAAATGAAACCAACCGACATAGTAATAATTGGAGCAGGACCAGCGGGTTGCAGTACTTCGCTTTTTTTAGCTAAAAACAAAATTCCCCATACCATCATTGATAAGGCTATTTTTCCACGCGATAAAGTTTGTGGCGATGCTTTAAGCGGCAAAGTAGTTTATGTAATGAAGCAGCTGAATCCTGAAATGATTGATGATTATAATAATAACAGTAATCAGTTTATGCCAAGTTGGGGTGTAAAATTTGTTGCGCCAAATGGTAAATCCATTGACATTCCTTTTAAATCGGATGTAAGTAAAGAAACACATGCACCAGGATTTATTAGTAAACGCATTGATTTTGATGCCAGTTTATTTAATAAATTAGATAAAAATTATGCAAATGTTTTAGATGGAACTGAATTATTAGATGTAATTAAAACGAATGATGAAATTACAATTCAACTAAAAAACAATATTGAATCATTTGAAATAAAAAATATAAAAATGCTCATAGGAGCAGAAGGCGACCGTTCATTAGTGGCAAAAAAATTATCGGCTATAAAAAAAGATAATGACCATTATTGTGCGGGTATCAGGGCTTATTATGAAGGTGTAACCGAGCTACATGATCAAAATTTTATTGAGCTTCATTTTTTAGAAGAATTGCTGCCTGGTTATTTTTGGATTTTTCCATTACCTAATGGCCAAGCCAATGTTGGCGCGGGAATGTTAAGTTCATCGGTAAGTGCCAAAAAGGTAAATTTAAAGGAAGATATGTTGCGCGCAATTGCCAATAATCCTAAAATAAAACACCGTTTTGCCAATGCAAAATTGGTCAATAATATTCAAGGATGGGGATTGCCATTAGGCAGCAAAAAACGTGTAATTAGTGGCAATAATTTTCTGCTAACTGGCGATGCTGCAAGTTTAATAGACCCATTTACTGGTGAAGGAATAGGTAATGCCATGTACAGTGGAATGTTAGCGGCTGCACATATTCAAAATTGCATTACACAAAATAATTTTAGTGCTGAATTTAACCAAACCTACGACAATGCTTTTTACGATAGGCAATGGGATGAATTAAAGTTAAGTCATACCATGCAAAAACTCTGTAAATACCCGTGGTTATTTAATTTTGTGGTAAATAAAGCAAATAAAAACAAAGCACTTCGCGAAACAATAAGTTGCATGTTTGAAGATTTAGATTTGCGAGCAAAGTTGCGAAATCCACTTTTTTATGTAAAATTGCTTATTAATGATTAATTGATTTTAGATATGTTCAATCAAATAAAGAATTTTTTTGGAAAAATTATTTTAGCCAATCTAATAAAAGCTAAAAAAGAAAAACATGCTTTTATGTCATTTGATAAAGCCAATGAAATTGGAATAATTTATAATGCCGAGGACATGCAAAATGAAAAGAAAGTTCAGCAATTTGCAAGTGAATTAAGGAGTGAAGGTAAAAAGGTTTATTTACTTGGTTTTATTAACCAAAAAGAAATGCCTTACAAGCGTGTTCCACATATAAGCAGCGAATTGTTTTTAAACACCAATCTTACATTTTTTAACTTACCAGATCCTGATAAAATTGGAAGATTTTTAGACATGAAATTTGATATTTTATTTAATATTTATAATGAAGAAACATTGGCATTACAAGGCATTTCGGTTTTAAGTAAAGCCAAATATCAAATTGGTGCTCAAATGAACCATGCCACCCAATTATTTGACATGACTATAGATACTGGCAGTAATAAAGATTTGTATTTTTTAGCAAAACAAATGGAATATTATTTAAAAGTAATTTAAACAAAAACCATTACAAATAAATTTCTCATGTCGAATAAAGTTAAAGCTTCACTTTTAATACTTTTTACTTTCGTAAAATTAACTGCATTTGCTCAAAAAAAAGGAGATGATTTTAGCAATAAAATTTTCAATTTTCAATTTATTTATAACGGGCAATTTCCTAGTGGTGATTGGGAAAAAATGTATGGGTTAAGTCACGGTTTGGGTTTTGGTGTTAATTATAAATCTCAAACAAATTGGTTATTTAGTGCTGAAAGTAGTTTTATGCTTTCCAGTAATTTGAAAAATACTGCCGATTTGGTAAATTTAACCAATAGTAATAATTATACTTTTAACGATAATAATGGAACTCCAGCTACCGTTGATTTATCGATGAGAGGGTTTACTGCTTTTGGTAGAATTGGTAAAATAATTCCGGTAAGTAGGTTAAATAAAAACCATGGTATTTTATTGCAAATTGGTGCGGGATATTTAATGCATTATTTAAATTTTAATATTCCTCAAAATACAGTTGCACAATTAAATGATGTAAATCAACGTGGTTATGATAGGTTACATGGTGGACTAGCAATTAATCAGTTTATTGGTTATTATTTTCATTCTGAAAGTAGGCTTTTAAACTTTTATGTTGGCTTAGATTTTGCGCAAGCATACACCAAAAATTTACGTGAATTTAACTACGATACTCGCCAATATGATTTGAATTCAAAACAAGATAATTATACGGCATTTCGTTTTGCTTGGATGATACCCATTTATTTAAGTTCAAAAACAGAAGAGTT
>CAMCQX010000028.1 GCA_945876985.1 Chitinophaga pinensis | reverse complement strand
TCCAAAAGATATTATAACCATTTTTCATACAGCATTCTTGCTTTTGAATGTGAATTTAGTTTACCTAACTCAGCATCTTCAATTCCATGTTCAATTGATTTTTTTTCATTTTCTGAAATTGAACTCCACCAATCTTTGCTTTCATCTTTTCGTAAATCCAATATTTTCTCAATTAATCTAGAGTCATCAATAGTGGAAAGCCATTGAATTAATTCAAGTTTTGCATTTTGTATATTTAACTCATTCATAAATCAAAATATTAAAACCCAAAATTACAATTTTATTATTAATATTTTCAAAATTGATTTGAAAATTAAATAACAAAAAAATCCGTTACTAAATGCAACGGATTTTTCCTGTCAACCGACAACTATCAACTGACAACTAATCCTCATTAATCATGTTCCAAAGTTTATCTTTTAGTTCGTCAATATGAAAGTTAGAAGCAGAACTAATAAATATACTTGGCACTTTTGGCAACGATTTTTTGATTGCTTTTAATTCTTCAGGACTTACCAAATCGCATTTGGTAATGGCTAATAAACGTTTTTTATCAGTTAATTCTTTATTATATTGCTTCAACTCGTTGAGCAATATTTTGTATTCACCTTTAATGTCTTCGCTGGTAGCAGGAACCATAAAAAGTAAAGTTGCATTTCGTTCTATATGGCGAAGGAAACGAGTTCCTAAACCTTTGCCTTCATGCGCTCCTTCAATAATTCCTGGAATATCTGCTACCACAAAACTTTGGTATTCGCGGTATTTTACTATTCCTAAATTGGGAACTAAAGTAGTAAAAGGATAATCAGCAATTTCGGGTTTTGCAGCAGAAATAACAGATAACAAAGTAGATTTTCCAGCATTTGGAAATCCTACTAAACCAATATCAGCCAATACTTTTAACTCTAAAACTTTCCATTCTTCTTTTCCGTCTTCACCTGGTTGGGCGTATCTTGGATTTTGGTTCACCGAGTTTTTAAAATGATGATTTCCTAATCCGCCTCTTCCACCTTTTAAAATTACAAATTCTTGTCCAGCTTCAGTAATTTCGGCTAAAACTTCATTTGTTTCTACATCCTTTGCCACTGTTCCAAGTGGCACTTCTATGTATTCATCTTTTCCTTGTGGTCCGCTTCTTAATCCTGCATCACCGTTTCCACCAGGTTCAGCAATTACATGCTTTCTGTATTTTAAATGAATTAATGTCCAAGCATTTGTACTTCCCCTTAAAATAATATTTCCTCCACGTCCACCATCACCACCATCAGGTCCACCTTTTGCTGTATGTTTATCACGCATAAAATGCATTGCTCCCTTCCCCCCTTTGCCACTACGGCAACATATTTTTACGTAATCTACAAAATTTGAATCTGACATGTTTTATTTATTGAAAAGTTATTAAATTACAAAAATTACAAAGTTGTTTGTTTTTTTGTAAAGGTTGTTACTATTTTTAGGATTTAGAAATTCGGATTTATTTTATTGAAGAAGCTATTTCATTGCATAATAATGCAAAAATTTCTTCTATTTCTCCTAATCCATTAATACCTCTATACTTATTTTGCGCAGCATAAAAATCCTTAACGGGCATGGTTTTGTTATTATATTCGTCTATTCTATTTTGAATAATTTCAGGGTTTTGATCATCTGCTCTTCCACTGTCTTTTCCTCTTAAAAGCAAACGTTTTTTTAATTCTTCTTCCTCTACTTCTAACGCTAACATAGAAGTAATAGCAGTATTTTTGCTTTGCAATAAAGCATCTAAAGCTGCTGCTTGCGCTTGTGTACGAGGAAAACCGTCAAAAATAAAACCTTTTGCATCAGGTGATTTATCTAATTCAGATGCTAACATATTAATAGTTACTTCATCAGGAACTAATTTTCCTTCATTCATAAAACTTTGAGCTAATTTACCCAAATCGGTTTCACCTTTAATATTTGCTCTGAATATATCGCCAGTTGATAAATGAACTAAATGATATTTAGCAATTAATTTCTCAGATTGTGTTCCTTTTCCTGCTCCCGGGGGGCCAAATAGTACAATATTTAACATAGTAGGTTTTAAATAATTATGGGCGAATTTCAATAAAAGTAAGCAATGAAACCAATTATATTTATTTTTGATGATAAAAATTTCTAAATGTCATTGTTCAAAAACTACCAAATAGCCAATATACCAGAGGTTTCAGCTCAAATAATTGATTTAGCAAAAGATTATAAAATATGGACTTTTAAGGGTGAAATGGGTGCGGGAAAAACTACTTTGATAAAATCTATCTGTAAAAACCTGGGTGTAATTGACGAAGTTAGCAGTCCAACTTTTTCATTGGTGAATGAATATAAAACCCAAAATGGCAAAACTGTTTATCATTTTGACTTTTACAGAATAAAATCAATCAATGAAGTCTACGACATGGGAATTGAAGAATATTTTGAAAGCGGCAATATTTGTTTGATTGAATGGCCAAATATGATTGATGAAATTTTGTTGAATGAAAAAACATTCAATTTATTGATTTCAATAAATGCAAATAAAAGAAGTATTCAAATCAATGAAATTAATAGTTAAGGCGTGTGGCTTAATATATTTTGTGCTTTTACAATTCTAAACATTTTCCAAGTTTCAATTGATAAGTTAAAAACAGCAAATGCGCTTGGTTTAAATTCAATGATTCCATTTCCATTCATCATAGCTACCATCGCAGCAATGGTAGGATTATGCCCAACAATGATTACAGTTTTTACTTTTTCATCGTTTAAACTTCTTAATACATGAATATAGGCATCAGCGCTTGCTTCATAAATTTCATTGATGGACTGAATTTTATTTTTATCAATGTCAAAATTTTCAGCAATAATTTTGGCTGTTTTCAAAGTTCTTTTAGCCGAACTTGTAACAATTAAATCAATCTTTTTAATTTTTTTTGATAATATTTTTGCTGCAATATCTGCGTCAGATTTACCCCTATCAGTAAGTTTTCTATCAAAATCTAAAATTTCGAAATTTCCTTGTTCAGCCTTTGCATGGCGCATTAAAATGATAGTCTTCATTTATGTAGCGGTTAATTGTCAATTGTTTCCTCAGAATTATTACTTTCAGTTAAACTTTTTTCACTTCTTGATTTTCTATGATTGTGTTTCTTTTTTATAATTAAACCTGTACTTTTTTCAGCACCTGCTTTTATAAAACCTTTTGAAATTAAAAGGACCCAAGCTGAAATAAATAATACACCGCCTATAGGAGTAAGCGCACCTAGCCAAATATAACTTTCATCGCCCCAAATAGAACGAGTAGCCAACAAATAAAGACTTCCTGTAAAAAAAACAATGCCAACTATAAACAATAGCATGGTTAAATCTAAAATATTTTGATGAAATTTTCTGTGTGATAGTGATATAAATGAAATTGCCAAGGCATGGTAAAACATGTATTTTGTACCAGTATCATATATAACAATATCGGCAGGTTCAATCATTTCTTTTAATATATGACTAGTAAATGCACCCATAAAAACACAAAAAGCTGCAATACCAAATCCGGTTTTTACATATATGTTGTTGTTCTTATCCATAAAGGTTTTTATTTATTTAATATGTGAACAAATAACATCATTTATATTTTAAATACAAATTATTTTTGTCTCAATAAATAATTTATGAAGAGAAATTTCCTTACAGGCATTATTGTAACATCCATTTTAACAATAATTTTTTTTGTGTTTTTTTATTTTTTCAAAATAAACACAAAATCAATACATGCCATTAATGTGCTGCCTAAAAATACAGTTTTAGCGCTTGAAATCAATAGCATAAATCATCAATTCAAATTATTAAACCAACAAGTTTTTTGGCAACAATTAACCAATAACAAAAGTATTGGCGAAGCCAACAATAACTTAAAATTTTTGGATAGTTTACTTGATTTTGAAAGTAATTTAAAAGATTGGAAAGATAATGAAAACATGGTTATTTCATTTCATGCTTTTGCCAATAAATCAATAGACGAATTGGTTTTAATTGAAACCAAGAAAAAATTTGAAATAAAAGATATTAGTAATTGGATATATGAATCAAATAAAAGCAGACTGATGGTAAGTAAGCGCAAATTTGAAAATAATTTGATTTATGATTTTATAGATTTTAAAACCCAAAAGAAATTTAGCATTGCGTATAAAAATAAAATTTTTGCAGTATCTACAAATGGTCAGTTAATAGAAGAAACACTGGACAATATTGAAAATGAAAATGTATATAAAATATCTAATTTGGATAAACTGAGTTTTGTGAAAAATTTAGGAGAATTTAACTTATTTGTAAATTATAAAAACATTCCAGTTTTTTTAAATTCATTCCTTGATTTATCAAAAATAAAGGCACTTGAAAACATATCAAACATGGCTAGTTGGTCAGAATTTGGGGTAAATACAAATAATAGTAGCATTCAACTACAAGGTGTAAGCATTACCGATGAAGTTAAATTTCAATATTTTGATTGCTTTAATAACATGATTGCTCAAGAACAATCTTTTAAGAAAATACTACCAATTAACACCAGTTACTACTTTGGAATTAACTACAGTGACGAAAAAATATTTTCTCAAAACTTGAAAGAATTTTATACCGTTAATAAAATTGATACAAGAAATATCAATAGAGACAGCATCAATAAAGTAAAAGAAAATGTGAATTTATATTCACAAATTATTGAAAATTTTGGAAATGAAATAGCACAAGTAAATTTAAGTAATCCTCAATTAAGTTTTGATAGCTGCGAGGTGTTAGTAATTAAATTAAAAAATAAAAATAATTTAATCAATCAGTTGAAAGCTATTTCAATAAATGATAGCGTTGGAGTGGATACATTAATGTCAAAAACACCTGATTTGTATAAAATAAATCTTCTAAATTATTTTGATTTTACATGGGGAAATATATTCATGGGAATTCAGGCTAATTACGCATTGGTTTACAGCGATTATCTTTTGGTTTGTAATAACAGTATTACCTTAAATAGTTTTTATAACCAACAGATTAATGGTTTTTTATTGTCGAAAAATATTGATTATATCAATCATGAAACGGAGTTAAAAGGTAATTCAAATATGGAGTTATTTATAAACAATAATAATTTAGCGGTACAAGGCGAACAGTTAATCAATTCAGCGTTTTTAGAAACATACAAGTCAAATATTGGTTATATAAAAAAAACAAAGTTTATAAGTATGCAAATGAGTGCAACTAATAACAAAAACTACTTAACAAATGTTCAAATAAGTTTCAATATAAATGTGAATAATAATACTGAATTATTATGGGAATTAGACCTTGATACAACTTTAAATATGAAACCACAAATTGTATTTAATTCAAATACAAATCAAAATGCAATAATGGTTCAAGACTTAAAAAATCAAGTTTATTTAATAAATAATGAAAGCAAAATTCTATTCAAAATTCCTGTTTACGGGAAAATAATTGGAAATGTAAATCAAGTAGATGCCTTTAATAATGGTAAAACACAATATTTGTTTAATACAAATACTCAAATTTATTTATTAGATGAAACGGGGAAAATATTACAAGGATATCCAATTTGGATTCCAACGGGAACGGAACACCCTATTCAAGTTTCAGATTATTTAAACGATAAAAGTTATCAAATTTTTGCCATAGGTAAATACTATAAAATTTGGTGTTATAACATTCAAGCGAGGTTGCAAAATGGTTGGAATCCAAAAAATTATTACCCAAATCCTATTCAAAACATACAATCTTTTAATTTTAGAAATGAATTGATAAGTTATTCCATCAATCAAAAAGGAAAATTAAATTTTTATCAAACAAATGGAAAATCATATTCAAATTTTAGTTTTGATAGCAATATGATTTATAAATATATGAAGCATGAAATATTAGATACTAATTATATACGATTTTATTATATGGATTCAACTAATCAATTTAAAGTAAAGGAATTTCATACTCAATTACCTATTAAAGATAATATAATAAATAATATCAAATCTATTCCTATTCATAGTATCATGTTAAATAATTCATTGTATTTTATAACAAAAAACAGGAAAAATACATCAGTATATAATAATCTTGGAGCTTTATACTTTTCGAAAAATTTTAGCGATACCTTCAATTATAAATTTGATTTGATTTATAAAAATGGAACTATCCATTTATCTTATTTAAATAGTTTACAAGGTTTGCTTTATTTAGAAAACAAAGAAAATAAACCAATTGATAAATTCCCTTTAAATGCTAATTATTACTATACGTTTGGGTATTTAATGAACGATGAAAATTACTTTATTATTACTTCTAATTTCGACAATAAATTATTTGTTTATCAAGTTAAATAAGTATGTTTAAATCAAAAGTTTTTATAATCATTCAATACCTATTATTCATCATTGCCAGTGCATTATTGGTAAAATATTGCTTTAATAAAATAGACTTAAATTCATTTTATACCATACTTATAAAAGGTAATTATTGGATGGCCTTTTGGGTGTTTTTGTTTTCAGTATTAGTTTACATTTCTAGAATATTACGTTGGCAAATAATATTAAATAAAGTTGATGAAAAAATAGGATTTATGAATAACTTTTCGGCTGTAGCCTTGGGTTATTTGGTTAGTTTTATAATTCCAAGAGGGGGTGAAGTGGTGAAGTGTGCTGTACTAAAAAAAACAAATGGACTATCACTTCAAAAAAGTATTTCAAGCATATTTTTTGAAAGAATTATAGATTCACTCAGTCTATTATTACTCCTATTATCACTTTTTATAATTGAAATATTTACAAATAAATATTTGATATTAAGTTGGATAAATCCTGAAAAGTTTTTACAAGGAAACAATATTTGGATTTTAGTTTCTATTGGAATCATTGGATTTTCAGTTTTGGCTTATTTGTATCATAAATTCAAGCATCAAAATAATTGGTTAATTACATTCTTAAACAATATAAAATTATTGTTTGCATTAATTTCAAATATTGAATTTTTAACTCATACGCTAATCATTTGGTTAAGTTATTTTCTAATGACTTTTTTATGGTTTTTTGTATTTGAGCAAACCGCTAATTTAAGCTTTTTTCAAACTTTTCAAATTATGATGGTTGGAACAATTGCTCGTTCAATTCCATTACCAGGCGGTGCTATTGGCGCTTATCATCTGGCAGTTGCGTACGCACTAACCACCATGAATATTGATAAAGAAACTGCCTTTGGATTGGCATTTATTATTCACGGCTTTCAAACTATTTTCACCATTTTTGCAGGAATTATTGCTATTATATGGTTATTTGTTTTCGATAAATCTTATCGCATTAAGTAAATTTTACCAGCACCTTCTGTAAAAAACTTATCAGTATTTAATGACTTTATATTTTCAATATTCTTTTGATTGATTCGGGTAAAAACTTGGTATAAATAAACTCCGTTTGCCAATCTATCGCCATACATATCATTTCCATCCCAAGCATATTCACTGATGTTATTTCCAAACTTAATATTTCCAAATTCTTGCTTGGTAATTTCCTTCACTACTTTACCCGAAACAGTCATAATTCTAATCAATAAATCATCGGGAGTTTTACTTCCAGTAAGTGTAAATACAAAGCGTATATTAGTGGTTCCAGGATTTGGATATGGATAAAAATTACTAATGCTCGATTTATTAATAATAGTAAATTCTATTTCATATTCATTGTTTCCAGCTTTGTTTCCCACCGCATCTGTAGCTTGAATTTTTATGGCATATTTTCCATCTTCTAATTGAATTGGTTTGTATAAAATAGAAGCTTTATTGTTTTGATCGGTAGCTGGAATAAATTGAATTTCATTGGAATTTAAATTCACTCTTTCATAATCAAAATTATTCGGTTTTCTGATCATTACATTGAATAAAACAGTATCTTTTTGTAAGATGTATTTATTGTTATCGGCCGAAGTAATATTGATAATTGGAGTAGCTGAAACAATGTCTCCATTCATAATTTTTACACCATCAAAAGTTACATCAATATAAGGATTACTCTTATCGTTTTTAACTATAATATTATTAGCAATATAATTATTTATATAGGTTAACTCATTTATTTTACGATCGTTATTTAAGGAAAACTGTAATTGATTATTGGCTTGTAAACCCAATGTTGGCAACTTAGTTAGTACTTTTGCATTACTAAAAGCAAGCATAGGATTTACCGTAATATTTGATTCGTATTTTACAATTCTTGCATCATCTAATATTTTAATATTTAAATTACTTGAATCGTAATACACTGCACTAATATTTTCAATTCCAAGTTCTACTTGCAAACTATCACCTTCGTCAATTGGATTATTTTTAATGCTAAAAGCAATGTTTGGAGCTAATTTAGCCTCTGCAATTGGAGATGCAATCAGCTGCCAAAAACCAAACTGTTGAGGAGTTCTTTTGGAACTATCTTCCATATTTATTTGCAGCTTTAAATACGGAAATCTATTGGCATTGATTGCACTTAAATCATAAGCAGAACTAGTTATATTTTTATAAATCAATGAATCTTCTCCAGTGGTTTTTACACCAATAACTGATAAATTAAATTTACTATTTAGTGAAATATCACTTTCCTTAAAGTCAAAGTTTAACTGACTCCAAATTTTAGCTGGACCAAAAGCTTTAGATGTTAAACTTCCTTTATACCACTTTGTTATTAATGCTTTATTGATTACCAAAATTTTATTATCTTCTAAGTTTGGTAAGGCTAAATCAATCAGTATTGCCAGTGAATCATTATTAACTGAATCTTCCACTGCAAAACCATTTTCAGCACCTTTTTTACTTATAAAAGCCCAAGCTGTATTGTTGCTTTTTATTTGATTTATTTTTGAAACTCCAAATGTGTTTAAGCTATTCAAAGTTGCTGCATCCCAATCTTGAATTCCACTTGCATATCGCGAAAACATGGCCACATAATATCCTGTTGGAATGCTGTCAATAAATTTTCTAAATTCATCTCTTCCAGTTTGCGTTGTTGTTTCAAAAGGATAATATCTTCTGCTCCTATTTTGTTTATTATTTTGCACAAAGGTGCAATTAAATGGATAGCCAGGAATTTCGTAAGGAAAGTCAACTTGAAATGGTTCAAAAACCAAGGCAACTACTGTATTTCCAACGCAAGAACCAACTCCTTCATTTAATTGATAAGGCACAATTACACCCATATTACTGTGGTTAAAACGCCTGTTTTGAATGCCTAAAACTAATTCATTATCAATAAAACTAAGCTGACTTTTAATAGAATCAAACACCACTTTATCAGTTTGCGAAGTATTAAATTGGTGGAAATTGCTTTGCATAAAACCAAAGGAACTATTATTTATTTTGGTAAATGATGCTTCAATCCATGTATCGTTTAGTGGATTATTTGAAACTAATTTTGCACGCCAAAAATAAACCACAGAATCTGTATTGCTTAAATTAACTTTCCATTTTGCTACATCGTTGGCCTTAATAATTCCTGAAGTTTGGTAAAATGCAGATGATGAACTGAACTGAATATTATTGTCAATTTCAAAAATATAATCTTTGTCTTTGGCAAATAAATCGTTGTTCTGAACCATTAATTCCAAAGTATCTTTATTGTTTATAGAATAATTTAATGGGTACAATAAATTGATACCACTTCCAGGAATAAATTTATTAAAGACTGCTTGGTTATTGTTTTCGTTCGACTCAAATTTAGCATTTATATGGTCCACAAAAACATTGAATGTATTATTCCCCGCCATTGATTTTCCTTGGCCTTTCAGTTTAACTGTTAACGTATCTTTGTAAAAAGGTGATGGTAAAATTAAACTATCGTAATAAAATTTATTTCCAGTTGATCCAACAATATGCTCAATACTTATTAGCAAAGAATCTTGTATTGCCTTACCTAAATTTTTAACAATAATGTTTATTTCAAAAGAATCAGTTAAGGCTGTTAGGTTTTTATCGGTTAAATAAATATCTTTATTTGTAATTTCATAATCGGATAAAAAAGGACTTGCTAATTTCAAAGCTGGATCACCTTGATAAATTAATTGATTACCGTGCGAAACACTATATATATCGCCCGATGTAGTTGATTCAGCAATTGACTGTTGAATAATTTTACCAATACTTTTACCATATAAATCTTTACTTAAATTGGCATAAAAACGAGTCATTTGGTTGTTCAAATTCCCTAAAAGTGTAAGGTTTGAATGTGCTAACCATCCAATTGCTCCTTTATTGGGAGCAACAATATAATCTTTTCCATAAATGTTCCCACTTCCCTGAGGATCTGCATCATTTGCATTTCCAATATTACAACCATTAAAGTAAAAAAAAGTGTATTTATTAGCATTTTGTATGTCATTGATTTTTCCAAAATCAACATCCAAAACTGATAAAGAACCATGCCCAAAAAAGGTCATTAAACTTTTACCATTATTGAGCTCCGCAATCAATTTTTCTTTATACCCAACTTCAACAATGTCCGATGAATTTTTATTGTAGGTACTTACATTTGCTCCAAAAAATGGTTTTGTGATTTGTGATTTATTATAATTTAATTGATTGGCTAAACTTGCTTGGTCAGATTTATCACCACCCGAAACATGCAATACTTGCTTACGCCATTCCGTATTTAAAATAGTATCTTTTTCATAG
>CAMCQX010000027.1 GCA_945876985.1 Chitinophaga pinensis | reverse complement strand
AAATTGTACAAATCCATTGCAAAGATTGCAAACACCATCAAAAAAAACAATTGATTGCTGTTGGTGCATTTATTTGTTATTCACTAAATCTTTATTGAACCTAACAGGAGAAAAGTAGTATAACATCAATACTCTTGAATAACGATAAGTAAAAGGAATGGATGAAAACATGGCTAAAAAAATAGGAATGATATAACCCCAAAACCTTGCTTCATGGTTACTTAATATAAAAACTAAAGCTCCAACTATTAGCATCATTCCTGTGGTAATTCCGTAACTAACATACATGGCTCCCCAAAAAAAGCCAGGTTCTACTTCAAATGTTAACTCGCAAACATTACAAGTATCAAACATTTCCGTAAAGCCATTTAATTTCAAAGCACTTTTCTTAAACATTTTACCACTTTGACATTGTGGACATTTAGCTTTAAAAATAGCTAAGCCCTTGCTGGGCTCATATTTGTTACACATATTTATTTTGAATTAGCGGCTAATTTATTTTTAGCACGTACACTTTTGAAATACAAAAACAAAAAAACTAAGACTAAAACATAAGGAAAAGCCAATAAATACATAATTCCATTATTAAGGGTTTCGCCAACATTTGTATCGCCATTTGCTCTTGCCGAAACTAATGATTGCTTACACATTGGACATTGAGCATTTATTTTGTAAGGCAATGAAACCATAAAGCCAACTACTAAAATTGCAATGATAATTACGCTGTTTTTCATGTTGCAAATGTATAAAAACGACTAAAAATTACAATGATTTTTATCCTATATCAATCAATTATGATTTTAGAATTACGTTTTAGACCTATTTTAACTAAATAAACTAATATAAAATACTTATTTATAATTCAGATTTTAACCAGTAATAACAAACTATATGAATTTAGTTAAATAAAAATTTGAAAAGGATGTTTAATTATATAACCTTGCAATATGAAAAGTGGGCCAATAGGTATTTTTGATTCTGGTTACGGTGGATTAACAGTCATGAAGGAAATTGTAAATGAATTACCTCAATATGATTATATATATTTAGGCGATAACGCTCGTGCGCCATATGGCAACAGAAGTTTTGAAACGGTGTATGAATATACTTTACAAAGTGTAAATGCACTTTTTGACAAAGGTTGTAAATTGGTGATTTTAGCTTGTAATACCGCATCTGCAAAAGCATTAAGAAATATTCAGCAAAGAGATTTACCGAAAATGGATGCTCGCTTACGTGTTTTGGGTGTAATAAGGCCCACAAGTGAATTAATTGGCAGCTTTAGTAAATCAAAAAATGTTGGAATTTTAGCTACCAGTGGAACAGTTAGTTCAAACTCCTATCCTATTGAAATTGAAAAATTTTATCCTGAAATAAATGTATTTCAAGAAGCATGTCCCATTTGGGTTCCGCTTATTGAAAACAATGAGTTTAATAATATTGGTGCTGATTATTTTATAAAAAAACACATAGATAATTTACTTGAAAAGTCGAATGATATTGATACCATATTATTAGGCTGTACTCACTATCCCTTATTGCAGGATAAAATAAAACAGTTGCTACCGCAAAATATTGAATTATTAAACCAAGGAAAAATAGTATCAAAAAGCCTAAAAGATTATTTATTTCGCCATAGCGCATTAGAATCACTTTGCAGTAAAAATGGAAAATCTGCATTTTATACAACCGATTCTACTGAAATTTTTGACCAGCAGGCAGAAATATTTTATGGTAAAAAGCTTAAAAGCGAATATTTACATTTGAAGTAATTATTTTGTTTAAAAAACACAAGCAATTGCCTATAATAATTAACTTTGTCGCTGAATGAAAACAATCGGAATTATTCGTGAAGGTAAAATACCTACTGATTTTCGCACACCTCTTACTCCTAAACAGTGTGTAGAATTAAAGCAAAATTTTCCAGGTACAAAAATTATTGTACAACCATCGCCATTAAGGTGCTATAGCAATGAATCATATTCAGAATTAGGAATAGAAGTAAATGAAGATGTTTCAAGTTGTGATATATTATTGGGCGTAAAAGAAGTTCCAACTTCTGAGTTAATAGCTAATAAAACGTACTTATTTTTTTCACATACCATAAAAAAACAAGCGCATAATCGTAATTTATTACGCCATATTTTAAAGAATAATATTACGCTCATTGACTATGAAACTTTGCTTTGGGATGCGGGAAACAGAATCATTGGTTTTGGCCGATTTGCAGGATTAGTGGGAACACATTATGCATTTATGATGTGGGGTAAAAAATATGGATTTTATACTTTAAAACCTGCTAATGAATGTGCTGATATTAACGAAATGATTAATCAATATAAGGGCTTGCAGCTTTCGCCAATGAAAATTGTTTTGTGTGGTGATGGACGTGTGGCACATGGATGTTTAGAACTTTTACGTAAATTAAAAATACATCAAGTTAGTCAAGAAGAGTTCATTGAAAACGATTATAACGAACCAGTTTATGTGCATTTACGCAGTGAAGATTATTACAAAAGAAAAGATGGTAAATCTTGGGATAAATCAGATTTTTACAAGCATCCTGAAGATTATATCAGTTCATTTGAGCAATATTATCAACGTGCAGATATTATGCTAAATGGCATATTTTGGAAACAAGGAATTCCATTGTTTTTTACTCCACAGGATATGAAAAGTAGTAATTTTAGAATTAAAATAATTAGTGATATCACCTGCGATATTCCCGGCCCAATTCCTTCAACAATTAGAAGTACATCCATTGAAAATCCTTTTTATGGCTATAATGCATTTTTAGAAAAAGAAGTGGAAGCATTTCTTCCTAATTCTATTGATGTGCAAGCCGTTGGCAATTTACCTTGCGAACTTCCTATTGATGCTTCCAAAGAATTTGGAGAACAATTAATCAGACATGTTTTACCTTATTTATTGGAAGGTGATAACGAAAATATTATAAAAAACGCAATGATTGCATCCAACGGAAAACTAACTAAAAAGTTTGAATACTTAAGCGATTATATAGCATAAATAAATGTTGAATTTTGGATGTTAGATTTTGAATCATGAATTATACAATTCAACAGTTAAACAATAAAAACAGTTATGCAGTTAATCAAATTAAAATTAATCAATATAACAAATTAAACAAAACAACAACCTTGTAATCTTTAAATCATTACAATTTTGTAATCAAAAACAGCATGGCAAGAAGAGGCTTTAACAGCAATAGCACACAAAAAGAAGACGTAGTAAAAGTAAAAGTTTCGAAAGAAAGTTTAAAAGAAGCGTTGGTTTTATTCAAATACATCAAACCATATAAAGGTAAATTCATTTTTGGATTAATTTTTATTGCTTTATCAGCCATATCAACTTTGGCATTTCCTGTTTTATTGGGAAAAATGATTGATGCTGCATCGCCAGGATTAGCCAACCAATTACCAACTGGAAATTTGCCAATGCAAAACCAATTAGGATTTGATTTAAAAAATATTCATTTGTCTTTGAATACTGTTTTGATATTGATATTTGTGCAGCTTACTCTTCAAACTTTGTTTTCGTTTATGCGTATTTATTTATTTACCGAAGTGGGTGAAAAATCATTGGCCGATATGCGTAAAGATTTATATTCAAAACTTTTAACCATGCCCATGAGCTTTTATACCGAGCAAAGAGTTGGTGAATTAAGTAGCCGTATTTCATCCGATTTATCGCAAATACAAGATGCTATTTCCTTAACATTAGCAGAACTTTTACGTGGTTTATTTACATTGGCTGTTGGACTTTCAGTAATCTTTCTTATTTCGGCAAAGCTTGCATTTACTATGCTTGGCGTGGTTCCTGTGATTGCGGTTTTAGCAGTTGTATTTGGAATTAGAATTAGAAAAATGTCACGCAAAGCACAAGATCAATTGGCTGAAAGTGGAACCATTGTAAACGAAACTTTTCAAGGAATTGCCATTGTAAAAGCATTTAGCAGTGAAGCCAATGAAATTAAACGTTACACCAAAAGTATTTACAGCGTAGTAGATACCGCTATTTCAAATGCGCGTTACCGTGGTGCTTTTGTTTCATTTATGATATTCAGTGTTTTTGGAACCATTGCATTTGTAATGTGGGTGGGTGCTAACATGATTCAAAGTGGCACTTTAACCATTGGTGATTTAACCATGTTTGTAATTATTTCGGGTTTTGTGGGTGGAACATTTGCTGGCTTTGCCGATATGTTCAGTCAGCTTCAAAAAACTTTGGGTGCTACGCAACGCGTTCGCGAAATTTTAAGAGAAGAAGGTGAAGATGTACATTTAATTGAAACTCCAATTGACGAAAAGTATAAAATTAATGGTGTTGTAGAATTTAAAAACGTTGCATTTGCTTATCCTGGAAGATTGGATGTAACTGTGTTGAACAATATTAATTTAACTGCAGCCAAAGGGCAGCAAATAGCCTTGGTGGGTCCAAGTGGTGCTGGAAAAAGTACGGTAGCAAGTTTATTGTTACAGTTTTATAAAACTACTGCTGGCGACATTTATTACGATAATAAAAATGTAAATGATATTCCTTTAAGTCAGCTGCGCAAACAATTGGCTTATGTGCCCCAAGATGTAATGCTTTTTGGTGGTACTTTATATGAAAATATTGCCTATGGCAATCCTAACGCTATAGAAGCGGAAGTAATAGATGCTGCTAAAAAAGCAAATGCCTTAGATTTTATCATGGCATTTCCAGAAAAAATGCAAACCATAGTGGGTGAACGAGGCATTAAACTTTCGGGTGGTCAGCGACAAAGAATTGCAATAGCAAGAGCAATTCTAAAAGATCCTGCTATTTTAATTTTAGATGAGGCCACCAGTGCTTTAGATAGCGAAAGTGAAAGTTTGGTGCAAGAAGCTTTGGATAATTTAATGCAAAACAGAACCACTTTTGTCATTGCTCACAGACTTTCAACCATTAGAAAAGCAGATAAAATTATTGTTATAGATAAAGGAGTTGTAGCAGAACAAGGCAACCACGATGAGTTAATTAAAACTGATAAAGGTATTTACCGAAAGTTGGTAGATTTACAATTGGAAGGAATCAATTTATTATAAATTCACATTTACTTTAAATGCGGATGCTTCTTTAAAAACGCCAATTGGTTTTATAAAATCTTGCAATCCATTTTGATTGAATAAATCAATTAAAGCTTGTTGGTTTGCTGGGTTTATGCTGATTAATAATCCGCCACTTGTTTGCGGATCGTTTAAAATTTGAAATGCTTTCATGTCATTTAATCCGCTTACCATTTTTTCATAAGCATTCCAATTTCTGTAGGTGTTATCGGGAATTATATTTTTTTGTAAATAGCTAGCTGTAAAATCAAAATAAGGAACATTTTTCCACTCAATTTCTGCTGTTAAATTGGCGCCTTCAGCCATTTCAATTAAATGTCCCAATAATCCAAAACCAGTAATATCTGTCATGGCATTTACACCTGAAAGTTTGGCTATTTCAAAACCTATACTATTTAAAGTACACATACTTTCAATGCAAGTTTTTGCATGCATTTCGTCTTCAATCAAACCGCGTTTAATGGCAGTTCCAATAATTCCCGTTCCTAGTTTTTTTGTTAAAAACAAAACATCGCCATTTTGAGCAGTACTATTTTGCTTTATATTTTCATTGTTTACCAAACCGTTTACAGCCAAACCAAACATGGGTTCAAGGCTATCAATGCTATGCCCGCCAGCAATTGGAATATTGGCTTGCTTACACACAAACTGCGCACCTTCAATTACTTTAGCAGCTAATTCCAAAGGTAATTTATCAATGGGCCAACCCAAGATTGCATTGGCAAAAATTGGCTTCCCTCCCATTGCATATACATCGCTCAAAGCGTTGGTAGCAGCTATTCGTCCAAAGTCAAAAGCATCATCAACTATGGGCATAAAAAAATCGACAGTACTTACCAGTGCTTGTCCGTTTGCCAAGTCCCAAACAGCCGCATCATCGTTGGTTTGATTACCAACTAATAAGTTTTGGAATACACTTGTTGATTTATTATTGCTTAAAATTTGTTCTAATTTATCAGGAGCAATTTTGCAACCACAACCAGCACCATGGCTGAATTGGGTTAATTTTATAGTGGTCATTTGTATTTAATAATGTCTAAAGTGTTTTGGCAAAAATCGTATTCATAAGTTTGGTTGCTAGCTACTATAATGGTGCATTTTCCTTTTACTAATTCTACACATTGTTTGTACCATTCAATACCTGCTTGGTCAAAATTACTGCAGGGTTCATCTAATAAAAGCAAATCGGCTTGAGTAGCAAAAGCCAATATTAACTTCACTCTTTGCTTCATTCCACTCGAAAAATATTTAATCATTTTTGCAGTATGGTCCATCAAATTGGCTTGTTCTAAAAGCAAGTCAATGTTTATATCCGCACGTTTTTGCTTCATGCTAAAATGAAAATTTATAATTTCTTGTAAAGTTAATTCTTCTGGTAAATCAACATAAGGAGCGGCAAAAGCCATGAATTGCTGCGAATTTTCTTCTATTAATTTATTGTTTAAATAATAGCTAATTTCTCCTTTACTGATGGTGTTATAGTTATACAATATTTGAATCAAAGTAGATTTTCCACTTCCATTATAACCCACTAAAGCATAAGTTTCACAAGGTTCAAACACATAATCCAAATCAGTAAATATGATTTGTTTATTGTATCTTTTAGTTAATTTGTTTAAAACAATTTGCATGAACTATTTTCCTTTTTTATCTTCATTCCATTGCTTTGCAATGATATCTAATTCATTGAACCAGTCTTCGCCAAACTTTCTGATTAATGGTTCTTTTAAAAATTTGTAAACTGCTAATTTATTTTCATCACCTAAATTACAAGCAGGTTTACAAATATCCCAACGGTGATAATTAACAGCATCAAAACTGCCCACTTTACTTAACCTAATAGGGTATAAATGACAAGAAAGTGGTTTTTGAATACTTGATTTTCTATCAATATAAGCTTGCTCAATTCCACATTTTAAATAACCTAATTGATCACGAAACGAGAAGTTACATTCGCCAGTTGGCAAACAAGTGGTTACTAAATCGCCATCGGTATCTTTTTCCCAAAAATTATTTTTATCAATGGCAGCAAGGGAAATGGGCGTTAAATAAGGTTTTATGTTTTGTAATTCACTAGCTAAAATTGCAACTTCTTCTTCAGAAACAGGAGCGCCCGAATCGCCTTCAATGCAGCAAGCACCTTTACAAGCAGCAAGGTTACATATAAAATTTCGTTCCAAAATATCTTCTGAAACAATGGTATTTTCTAATAAAATCATAAATAAAAGCCAAATGTAATATTTTAGCTTAAATGATTTGATAATTTTTTGTTTTATAAATGATTAGTTTATACCATTCAGCGCGCTATTCTAATTCTTTAACAATTTAATTGTTTCAACAAAACCATTTTCATCTGTTAATTGAGCAAAGTATATTCCTGATTTTAAACTTATCATTTCATTAATAATAATGGTGTTTTCACCTGAAACACTTTGAATATTTTTAACGTAAACTTCTTTACCAATGGCATCATTTATAGTTAATTTGATAAGTTTGTTATTTATACTATTGAAACTTAATGTTATTTCATTGGCAAAAGGATTTGGATAAAACAATAATTTTGAGGATTCATTTGGTATAATACCTATGGATGTATTATTGCACATGGCATCATTCAGTTTTTGCCACATTTGATTACAAAAAACCGTAGGCACTTCCACAAATGAACCAGGCGCATCACCCATTCTTACAACTACCAAACCTTTGCTTTTTGAAACACAAAGTATTTGTCCGTTTTTACCTAAAGCAGCATACATATCAGCAGGAGCATTTGGAGCATATGAACCCGGAAATACCGTTTGTAAAGTCGGAATCATGTATGATTTTTTTTCATTTAACCACCATAAATATCCATAAGAAAGATTGATGTTTTGAGATGTATTAGTTGATTGATTGATGTAATTGGTATCAAAAAGTAAAGTATCTGTATTCCATATACAATTATTTTGATACAGCAATCCAAACCGTGCCATGCTTCTCATTTTACTATAAAACACATTATTAAAATCACTGGTAAACCAAAGTCCCGCAATTCCAGTTTTTAATGACAATTTTGATGATGTGTAATTATTAATGGTTTTTAAAGTGGCAGTAGTAATTACTTTTTCTAACAAAGTGTATGGCGCATTGTGATAAGCCCACCGAGTTCCAGCATCGGCTTTATATTTTAAACAAAGTTTATCAGTGCAATGACTATCGGTTACACCATCATCTAAACCACTTGTCATAGTTAATTGATTAAGAATAGTTATTTTATTTTCTTGTTCTAAAGTACAATCTGTCCAACCATTTCCCAAATATTTTGACGAAGTATCGGTTAATTTTAATAAATTTTCTTCTTGAGCTTTTCCTATTAAAAATGATGTGATGGTTTTTCCAGCCGAAGCCCAATACCAAGCACTATCTTTGGTAAATGTTCCAAAATATTTTTCTAAAACTATTTTACCATCTTTTAAAACCATAAAACCTTTGGTGTTTTCTTGTTCTAAAAAACTATAAAGTGAATCTATTTTTGGTAAACACCAACCTAAAGAATTTGGAGAAATGGTATCCCAATTTGCCGTAAAACTTAAAGGCGGAAAGTATAACTTTTGAGCCTTTGAATATTCACTAATTAGTAATAAAGAAATTGATAACAGTATAATTCTTCTATTCATGTTTTTTGTTTTTAGGAGTAAAAACTTATTAAATGGTTTAAAATATTTATATTTTCTTGCCAAATTAATTTAAACACTTAAACACTTATAACTAATCCTCAAGGGAGTTATCAAAGTCAAATTGGTAAAGCGGATCTATGGTCGAATTTTTATCTACTATTATTAAATCTTTTAAAATGCCATTTTTCAAACCATATACACAGCCGTGAAGCATGAGTGGTTGATTGACATGCCAAGCTTTTTGAACAATAGAAGTTTTAACTAAATTATTTACTTGTTCAATAATATTTAATTCCACCAAAGCATCGGTTTTATCTTCAATATTTTCAATTTTATTAAGCGTATCATTGTGTAATCTATAAACGTCTTTTATGTTTCTAAGCCATTTATTTAACAACCCAAAATGATGGTTTGTAATAGCGGCTTTTACACCACCGCAACCATAATGACCACAAACTATAATGTGTTTTACCTTTAATACTTCCACTGCATATTTCAACACACTAAGCATGTTCAAGTCAGTATTTACAACCAAGTTGGCAATGTTTCTATGTACAAATATTTCACCTGGTTCGGTGTTAGTAATTTCATTTGCAGGAACACGGCTATCGGAACAACCAATCCATAAAAACTCAGGTTTTTGAATATCTGCTAAGTTTTTAAAATAGTCTTTATCTAAATCGGTTTTATCACTTACCCACGATTTGTTTTGAAGTAAAAGTTTTTCGTATTCGTTCATTATAATTTAGTTTAATTTTTTAAAATAAGGGTTTGGACTTGATACTGAAATTTTCTTATCGACAGTAATTTTTTTGTATTGCGCCATCAAAATAAATTCATCTAATATTTCAATAATATCATTATCAATATATAATGCAGCCGTTCCATCTATAATTACATACGATTCATTGGGCATTTGTTCTAAGTGATTACGCAAAACGGCTTTATTCAAAAAAGAAACATTTCCTTTTAATCGAATCAAATAATTGTTTTTATCAATGGTAACAGATACCGATCTTTTATAGCTATTTTTTACAATGAAATAAATAGAACTCAACAAACCTATAGCAACTCCGGTTAACAAGTCGGTAAAAACTATAGCAATAACAGTTATAATAAAAGGAATAAACTGGTCGAAACCATTTTTATACAGCTCTTTATACAAAACTGGTTTTGTTAATTTATAACCAACAAAAACCAATAATACTGCTAAGCTTGACAAAGGTATTTGATTCAAAACTTTGGTTAAAACTAAAACACAAACCAATAATAATAAACCATGTAAAATAGCCGACATTTTAGTTTTGCTTCCAGCAACAATATTGGCACTGCTCCTAACAATAACAGCGGTTATGGGTAAGCCACCAATTAATGCCGAAATGGTATTACCAGCTCCTTGAGCTATTAATTCCTTACTGGTTGGGGTAAATCGTTTTTGTGGATCTAATTTGTCGGTAGCTTCTATACTTAATAAAGTTTCTAAACTGGCCACAATGGCTATTTTAAAGGCAATTAATATTACACTTATATTTAAAATTTGTGTAAAATCGGGCGAGTTAAAATTATCTTTACTTAATATGTTTGGTATTTGAACCAAATGTTCGTTTTCTAAAGCAATTGCGGGAAATAACAAACCTGTAATTATACTAGTAGCTGTACCAATTAAAACTGCAACCAATGAAACGGGTAGCAACTTAAAAAGCATCATTTTTTTAAATTGTTCTTTATCTCCAAAATACAACACAAGGAAAGTAACAAAACTTACCAAAATTGCTGCGGGTGTTATTCTATCAAACAAGTGCAGTAATTCAGAAAAAGTATTTTGGTGGTCAATTTGAATAAACGATTCATCGCCTTCAAAATCTACGTCATAACCAACGGCATGTGGCAATTGTTTAAAAATTAAAATAATTCCAATGGCAGCAAGCATCCCTTTTATAACCGATGAAGGCACAAAGTTTCCAATGATTCCCGCTCCTATTAAGCCTAATATTAACTGAATAATTCCTGCAATAAAAAGTGCTGTTAAAAACACTTCAAAGCT
>CAMCQX010000026.1 GCA_945876985.1 Chitinophaga pinensis | reverse complement strand
ATTTTTTCTAATAACCTACATTCTTCATCAAAATCTAATGCACCAATTTTAAACTTAATACAATTGAATCCAGCTTCTATTTTTTGAACAGCTTCTGCAAACATTTCATCTGCTTTATTCATCCAAACCAAACCATTTATAGCAATTGGCTGATTAATAATAAAATCATTTTCAAATATTTTTCTATTCCCACCAAATTTCAAATCTGCTAAAGCGGTTTCTAAAGCAAATTGAATAGCAGGCCAGTTTTTTAAATCTATATCTTCTTGCTTAAAACCATTGTTTAATTGGTTCAATACAAATTGCAAATAATCCTCAAAATTATCAACAGCATCAATGCTTAAACCTATCAAAGGAGCGGCCTCCCCTATTCCAATTTTTTGTGTTACAGAATCTGTTTTAACAATATAATAAACAGTATGTGTTAGCATATTTCCACGGCTAGTTGTGGCCGGTTTATTAAATTCAAGGATGTGTTTTTTGTAGGTGAACATTTTTAATAATTTTTACTTCCCACCACAATTATTCAGGCAGTAATCGGCTGTATTTTTATCCTCAGCAGATAGTCCTTCAAAGTCTTTTACTTTTAAAAGAATTGGGGTAGAAAGATTACATTTTCCTTGTTTGAAATATGCCACTCCTAGGTTCCATTCTATGTTTGGATTATTGGGATTCATTTCGTTTGAAACTTCTAAATGATAAACTAATTTGGGTAAATATTTCAAGGCTTTATTATTTTCCACCAAACCTTTGTAACATTCGCCAGCATATAAATGTGCGTTTAAATTATTATGATCTATTTCACAACATTTCTCAAATTGTTTGGCTGCCGACACAAAATTTCCTTGATTTAATTCAATTGAACCTAAGGAAAAATAGGCTTCAAAATAATTTGTATTTTGTTTAACAGCCATGTTTAAGCAAGTAATTGCGCTATCGTTATAAAACTTTTGATTGCTGGTATCGGCAATGGCCATATTGAAAAAATATTGGCCTTTTATGTAATTAACTGACGCATCTTTTGGGGAATTTAAAATCAAATGATTGGCTTGATTATAATCGCCAAGACTTAAATAAAACAATGAAGCTTCGGTGTTAAAGTTAGTTTCATTTACATCCATTGGATTGTAAAACGGATTGAAAACATAATTAATAATTGAACTAAAAACACTTGGTTTAAAATTGATTAAAGCAGAAATATTTAAAGGAATATTGTTTAATTTTTTTTGTTTTACAAAAACAGAAACCAAAGGATCAAAATAACTTAAGGTATAATTACTATCGTTATACAAGCCAATTTGCAATCTTTTAAATTGCGTGTTTAAAACAACTGCTGCTTTAAAATTATATTTTTCATCTAGCAGTTTATAGTTTTCATAATTAGCATAAGCTTCTGCATTTTTTTGAAAAAAAGTATCCGGGAAAACATCTAAATCCCTTAAATCGACAAAGGTTTTAAAATTTGGACTTAATTGATATAGTAAATATGATGAAGCTAAATAATCAGTAAAAATAATTTTTGAATCAAGGTTATTTGCTTTTAAAAATTGCGTAGCACCAGCCGGATTTTGCATAGCCGAAAACTGCAAACCGTAAGTATGCGAAACTTTATTTATTTGATAATATTGATTAGAAACGATGGAAATATAAAAAACAATTCCAAGTATTGCGCTTAGCAAAGAAATAGCCAAATGCTGTATTTTGAATTTTGTTTTGGTACCAATAAAAATAATGAATTTGAACAATGAATGAACTACAAAAGGAAGCAAAACAATGTTTAAAAATATTAAATTCCTATATGCCGAACTTGCTAAAATAGTAAATGCGATGATGAGTAAAATATTGGCTAGTCCAAATTGATTAACAAAGTGTTTTAGCCTGTTTTCATTGCTTTTTTCAAAAGCAATGGCAAACATTCCAAGAAAAGTAATTACTAAAAAGATAAAAGTAAAATAAGTGCTAGTTTGCCAATATTCGTGTGTGGAGTAATTTGATAATTCTGTGGTATATTTATTGGTATTTAATTGGCTAAAAATTTCAAGTGGTCGACTTAACATTTCGAAACCATAAGGGTTGATTGGAATTACTGCTATACTTAGTAATAAAGCCAATGAAATAGACAAAGGTTTTTCCTTTTTTGGGTTTATAAAATAATCCACCCAAGCAGCAAAAACAAAAATGCCAATAATTACAATTCCTGTTCCAAATGCTTCGTGCATATTGGTCCAAATCAATTGAAGAATTGGAAGTAAATAAATCAATTTTTTATGGTTTGGAAATCGCGTTAATGAGTAAATAAATACTAGTGTAAATAAATGAGAAAACATTTCTGGCCTACCAATTATGCGATTGCTAGAAGCAGCCAAAAAAACAAAACTACAAATTATAATTAAGCTGTTAGCCCACGTTTTATCAAGGAAAGGCTTGTTTTTAAAATTTACTAATTTTAAAGTAAAATATAAAAAAGCAACTGTAACCAATGCTTGAATAACATATATAAATTCGTAGCCGAAGGCTTTTGTACAAAGAGAAATTAATACTTCAAATCCCCATTTAATATTGATCCATTTGGTGCCAAAATATGTAAATGAAAACACATCGGAAGTGGGAATGCTTTTATTAGCTAAAATCCAATCGCCAGTAGCTAATTGCCACCACAAATCTGGTTCTTTGATGGCTTTTAAACTGAGTACAATTCCAACCAAAAACAAAAGTATTTTTCCCAATAAAGCCAATGGTTTTATCCATTTACTTTCATTTGAATTTTCAATGGCCGTTGATATAACCGAATTGGATTTTGTTTTCAATGTTTTTATAAATTTACAGTGTAAAAAATTTATCGAATTACCACATCAGTAATTAGCTGCTGATTGGCTTCAGTATTTACCAAAGCCATAATTTTTCCACGTTGGTAAAGCAATTCATTTCTTAAAGCATTTGATTCTATTTTTAGGTATAAAACAGTTCCTCTAAACTTAATTTCGGTAGTGTTTTTAGCTATCATAGCACCCACTAATTTTTCCCAATTATTAATAATATTTAGTTCCGCTAATTTATTATCTAAATGTTGATGTTGTAAAAAATCGGAAATAGCATTTTTTATGGTGTGTTCATGTGATTTTTTAGGCGTCATCATTTGGCTTATTAGGCAACAATTATACTACATAATTTTATTTTATAAATAGGTAATTTTGAAAAATTTGACTATTTTTTCACTTAAATTCTTCATTATATTTTGATTTGTGTAAAACATTTACAGAGAAAATAAAGCAAAATATTGCAAATTTGTAGCTTATTATTACACATATTGAGCTTATTAATCAGGTTATATAAACCACTTTTTACTTTTATTTTTTGCTTTGCAATGCTTTTTAATTCAATGGCTCAAACCATTAATTGGAAAAAACAGAACGAATGGGTTGACAGTGTTTACGCTACTTTAAACACCGATCAAAAAATTGCGCAGCTGATGATTATAGCTGCTTTCAATAACAAAGATAAAGCACATATTCAAGATGTAGAATGTCATGTTAGAGAACTTGGCGTTGGTGGGTTAATTTTTTTTAAAGGAACTCCTTATAGGCAAGCTGTATTAACTAATCAATACCAAAAACTATCAAAAATTCCTTTATTTATAAGCATTGATGGCGAATGGGGATTAAATATGCGTTTGGATAGTACGCCAGTTTTTCCCCGTCAAATGGTTTTTGGAGGTGCAAATAGAACAGATTTAACCAAACAATTTGGAGTTATTGTAGGCAAACATTGTAAGCGAATGGGCATTAACTTTAATTTTGCTCCAGATGTAGATGTAAATAACAACATGAATAATCCGGTTATAAACGACCGAAGTTATGGTGAAAATAAATACATAGTAGCTAAAAATGGAATTGCATACATGCAAGGTATGCAAAGTGCAAATATCATTGCCTCGGCAAAACATTTTCCGGGACATGGCGACACAGAAACTGATTCACATTTTGGTTTGCCAGTTATTAAAGGAAACCTTAAGCGATTAGACAGTTTGGAATTGTATCCATTTAAGGAATTAATTGATAATGGTTTAACAGCAATGATGTCGGCACATTTATATGTTCCAGCTTTAGACAGTACAGAAAATTTGGCCTCTTCTATTTCTCCAAAAATAGTAACTGAATTGCTTCGCAATCAAATGGGTTTTGATGGTTTAATTACTACTGATGCATTAAACATGAAAGGTGTAAGCAGTTATTATGAACCTGGTGAACTTGCAGCAAAAGCATTGACCGCAGGTAATGATATTCTGTTAATGGTAGAAGACGTTCCAATGAGCATTGCTTTTATAAAAGATTATTTGAATCGTGGATTGATTGCTCAAAGTCAATTAGAACAAAGTTGTAAAAAAATATTAACAGCAAAATATTGGTGTGGTTTGAATAAATACAAGCCAATAATTCTTGAAAATTTAACCAATGATTTGAATAATATTGAGAACGATTTATTGATTAAACAAATAGTAAAAAATGGTGTGGTGGTAGCCAAAAACCTTGATAAAATTATTCCAATTTCAAACCCTGAACAATACAAAATAGCTTGTATAAACGTGGGTTCAGCCCAGCTAAGCGAATTTCAATTACAGTTAAATAATTACATAAAAGCCGACTATTATTCCATTGATAAAAACGATTCGAAAGAAAGTTTCGACACATTACTTTCAAAAAGTGATTACTATAATTTAGTCATTATCTCTATTCACAACACAAGCAGATATGTAAGTAAAAATTTGGGGCTTACCCAAGCCCAAATTGATTTTATAATTGCAATTGGTTTAAAGCATAAATGCATTTTAGTGAATAATGGAAATCCTTATATTTTACAGTATTTTAACATGTTTAAGAACGTAGTAGTAGCCTATGAAGATTTGCCTTTATACAACCAAATAGCTGCGCAAATAGTGGGTGGAGGAATAAATGCAAAAGGAAAAATGCCTGTTTCAGTTACTAGTTTCTTTCCATTAGGAAGTGGAGTAGAAACTGTAGCTTTAAATAAATTTGAATATGTATATCCAGAAGAAATAAAAATTAATAGCCTTAAACTGAATAAAATTGATAGCATCGTAAACAATGCAATTGCACTGAAAGCCATGCCAGGATGTCAAGTTTTTGTGGCCAAACAAGGAAAAGTTATATATAACAAATCATTTGGTTACCATACTTTTGATAGCATTCAATCAGTAAAAAATAACCATATATATGATGTGGCTTCATTGACAAAAATTCTGAGTACAACACTTTCCATCATGAAACTTTATGAAGAGAAAAAACTCAAATTAGACGATAAAATTGGGTTTTATTTACCTTTCTTAAAAGGCAGTAATAAAGAAAAAATAAAAATATTTGAACTATTAACTCACCAAGCCGGTTTAGTTCCTTTCATTCCATTTTACAAAGCTAGTTTGCTGCCAAATGGCAAATTGAATCCTACCATTTACAGTGATACAATTCACGATGATTTTTCAATAAAAGTTGCAGAAAATATTTATATCAACAAAAATTATGAAAAGATAATTTGGACCACAATTGCCGAAAGCGATTTAAAGAAAACTGGAGAATATGTATACAGTGATTTAGGATTTATGATGCTGCGCAAAATAGTAGAAATTATTACTAACCAAGATTTTGAAAGCTATTTGCAAAACAGTTTTTACAAACCATTGAATTTATCGAGTATGGTATTTAATCCACTAAAAACCATCAATAACGATTGGATTGTTCCTACTGAAATTGATTCTGTTTTTAGAAAACAAATGATAAAAGGATATGTTCACGATCCTGGTGCGGCCATGCTTGGTGGGGTTAGCGGACACGCTGGTTTATTTGCCAATGCAAATGATGTAGCCATTATTATGCAAATGCTTTTAAACAAAGGATTTTATGGTAATAACCATGTTTTAAAAGCTAGCACCATTGAAACATTTACCAATAAATACAGTAAAAATAGTCGCAGAGGTTTAGGATTTGACAAGCCTGAAACTAATCCATTAAAAGACAGTCCAACCAGCAAAATGTGTAGTGAAAAAACCTTCGGGCATCAAGGATTTACAGGAACCTGTACTTGGGTGGATCCTGAAAATGAATTGGTTTATGTATTTTTAAGCAATAGAATTTACCCAACAGCCGAAAATAAAAAATTTGGCGAATTAAGTGTAAGAACAAAAATTCAAGATGCTATTTACGAAGCATTGAAGTAAATTACATAACTTTATATGGGTTCGTTAAGTATGAGAAGTTTAATTACAAATAAAAAAAGCTCAATAATTTTAGATTATTGAGCCTTTTTTTATTAAGAATATGTTTAATTTACTTTGGAAGTTAAGGGATTTCTAATTCCACTCATTTCTAGCAAATCTACTTTAATACTTCCAACAAAAATGTCACTTTCAACACGAACTGGTATTTTATTATCATCGTCAGTAACCCAAAGAGTAAGGGCTTCATTGTCTTTAAATACACGGCCTTCAATTAATTGAGGCTTTACTTTTATGGTTTTAAAAATGCCTAATTCTGATTCTATAATTTCGCGCTTTTCAAATTTAAAACGCAACTCATAAGTTTTTCCATCTAAATAAAATGGTACTGGAAAAATATCACCTGGTTTAGCATTTGTCATGTCTAAACTTCTAGCATAATAAATAGCGCTAATAATATCTTGAGTATTGGTAACAATTTCAGTTTTTCCTCTTTTACCAGAAGCAGTTTTTCCAGCATGGTCAAATATTATAAAATCAGAGTCAGTGTATTTTGCTTCTTTTATTTTTTTAGTTGATTTTAAAGGTACTAAAGCTTCTTGGTCTATATAACTTTCAAACTCATCTTTTACCTTAAACATCATGTCAACTAAACCAGCAGATTTACCATTTACTTTAACATAGTAAGTGTTTCTGTTATTAACTAATTGCGGATTAGCATCAATACTAAAATAAGCTTTTCCTCCATCTAAAGGACCATAATGCACTCTATAAGTAAGTTTTTCGCCAAAGGTAAAAGCATTGTTTATTTTTTTTGCTTTGGCTAAAACATCATCTAACTCGCTGTGAAATGCAGTTTTTTGTGGCATAAATGAACACAAAAACAATAGCGAAATAAAAACTATATTTTTCATAATTATATCTTTATAAAACCATGCTTACAAAATATGAGCCAAAGAATCTATTTAGATCATTCATATTATATACCTTTTAGTAAATAATATGTTAATCCTTAATAATCTTACTTATAAATTGTTCTTGATCGTTATATAGTTTTATTAAATAAATTCCGCTTTTAAAATTACTTAAGTCTAATAATTGAATGTTGCCATCTTTTTTACCGGTAATAATTTCTTTTCCACTGTAATCATAAATTGAATAATTTAACTCCAATTGAGATTCAATATTAAATAATCCATTAGTTGGATTTGGATAGATTTTAAATTTATCGTTAGTAAGATTTTCAGTTTTAGTAGTATATTTTAAATCTAAATCATCACTAAAATTACTACATCCATTAGTTGAATCAACCCTTAATTTATAAACTCCAAATTTTGAAGTTGCATAATATTTATTGTTAGCACCAGGTATTTCAATATTGCTATAATACCAATGATTGGCAATCAAAGAAGATGAAATAAGTATTTTACCATCAAACAAAGTTACAATAGGTTTTTCTGGGCTTTGCAATACATTTACACCTTTTACTATCGAATCTTGGCAACCATTTGTAGTGGAAACAACTAATTTGATATTATAATTTCCAGATTTGCTGTAGGTTTTATTATTTGGAATTGTTGCAGTTGAATTTGTATTGTCACCAAAATCCCATTTAACATTATTTATAAAACCAGCACTTGCATCTTGAGAAGCATTGTTTATTTCAAAACTGTTATCATTTAAACATTGATTTAAATTATTGACAACAAAATCTGCTTTAGGTTTTACACTATTTATATTGAAAGAATTATTTACACTTTCAATACAACCTCCAGGGCCACTAGCAATAAGATTTACATTTATTGAGCCAGTATAATTATAGGTATGAACTGGATTAGCAATATTTGAAAAGAATCCATCACCAAAATCCCAAGCAAATGAATAGCCAACATTGTTTGTATCATTTACAAATTCTATTTTCATAGAATCACAATAAATATTTTTCACAACACTTGTAAAAGTAACATTAGAATCTTTAAAATAAACATTTACATCGTCATAAGCTGCATAACACGGACCAATTGGGTCATTTGTTGTCAATGAAATAATGATTGATTTAGCAGCTAAATCGGCAGCACTAGGTATATATTTTGTAGATAAAGAAGATGAATCAATAAATGAACCTGAACCATTTAAAGTAACCCAAAGTGAATTTGTTGGAAAACCAGCTTTTGTTCCAATAATATCAACCGAAGTAGCATATGAACAAGTATAAATATCTTTACCAGCATTTACAGTTGGAGGAACATTAACAGTTACTTCCATTGAATCACTTGCAATACCACATAATCCAGAAGGATCGTTACTGGTATAAGTTATAAAAAACGAACCATTTGCAATTTGAGAATCTGTAGGTAAATAATTTTCAATTGAATTCGTTGATGAAAATAATGAATTCGTTGATGAAGTCCAAGTACCAATAGTAGTGGAGCCTCCAATTAATCCAACTAAGTTTACTACATTATTTCCACAAATTACTTGGTCAAGTCCTGCATTAATTGTTGGAATTTGATTGATTGTTATCACAACTGTATCTCTAACGGCTAAACATTGTCCATCCTTAAAAATTAAGCTAACAACTCCAGCTAATTTATCTGTAGCCGACAGTATATAATTTGTAATAAGTGCAGTATCATATGTAAATGTTCCTGTTCCTAATGTAATCCAAGATACATTTGTTGGCGAGCCACTGATAGTTCCAACTAATGAAATAGAATCCTTATTTGCACAAATGATTTGATCTACTCCTGCGTTTATAATTACAGCGGGATTAATAGTAACTACCAAAGAATCTGCTGCTGCGCTGCAAGGACCAGATGGATCATCACTTGTATAAGTTAATACTACAGATCCATTTGCTATTTCTGTTGGTGTTGGGAAATAATCTATAATTGCGGTAAAAGATATAAATGGACTGTTTGTTGAGGATGTCCAACTTCCAGAGCTAGCAGACCCACCAACTATTCCTGAAACAGTTGCAGGGCCATTTCCACAAATAGTTTGGTCAAGTCCTGCATCTACAGTGGCCAAAGGATTGATTGTAATAATCAAAGTATCGCTGACTGAATTACAAGGTCCTACTGGATTGCTAGATGTTAAAATTAATTCTACTGAACCTGCTGCTTTATCTGTTGCAGAAAATTTATAATTTGTTAAAAGTGATGTTGCGTTAGTAAAAGTCCCTGTGCCTAAAGTTCTCCATGAACCTGTAGATACTGATCCACTTACAATTCCTACTAATGAAACGCTATCATTACTTGCACATACAGTTTGGTCTAATCCTGCATTAGTAATCGCCAATTGATTGATTGTTAAAATCATTGCATCAACAACATTTTGACATGTATTGCTAGTGTCAAAGTTTGTGATAGTTAATTTAACTGATCCTGAAATATTATCGGCTAAACTTGGAGTATAAGTAGGTTTTAAAGCATTTATATTTGAAAATGTTCCAGTGCCATTCGTGGTCCAAGTAATGGTACCACTCGTTGCCGTTGTTGATGCATTTATAAAAATGTTATTATTTATACAAATGGTTTGATCAATACCTGCATAAATAGTAGCAGATGGTATAAATGTAATGGTCATGGTATCTACTGCTTGGTTACAAGGCCCTGCAGGATCATCGGTAGTATATATAATTTTCACAAAACCAATAAATTTGTCAATTGTACTTGGTAAATATTCGGCTGTTTTTCCTACTATATTTTTGAAAGTACCCGTTCCTAATGTACTCCAAGTTGCTGCATTTGCACCATTACCATAGTCACCAATTAAGTTTACTTTAGCTATATTACTACAAACAGATTGATCAACACCAGCATCTGAAAATGCAGGTGCTATTAATGCAACTATTAATGAATCTTTTACTGCATCACAAGTGCCAATAGGATCATTGGTAGTATATGTTAATACTACAAATCCATTTAATACTTCAGTTGGTGTTGGAAAATAATCTGTAATTGAAGTGAAAGATATAAATGGACTGTTTGTAGATGATGTCCAACTTCCAGAAGTTGCTGAACCACCTATTGTTCCTATAATATTCACAGAACTATTGCTACAAATAACTTGATCTGGTCCTGCATCCACTGTTGCCTGAGGATCAATGAACACAACCATTGTATCGATAGCTGAATTACATGGTCCAATAGGATCTTTTGAGGTTAAAATCAATTTTACTATACCTGCTGCTTTATCATTTGGTGATAATATATAACTAGTAACTAGTGATGATGAATTTGTAAATAATCCTGATCCAAGTGTTCTCCAAGAACCTTTTGTTACAGCACCACTAATATTTCCAATTAAAGAAACAGTATCATTACTTGAACAAACAGTTTGATCTAACCCTGCATCAGCAATAGCTAATTGATTAATCATTAGTAACATTGAATCATTCACAGTTTGGCAAATGTTACCGGGATCAAAGTTGCTTATGGTTAGTGTAACCGAACCTGAAATATTATCAGCCAAACTAGGAACATAAGTTGGAGTTAATGAGTTTCCGTTTATGAATATTCCTGAGCCTGATGTAGTCCAAGTTAGTGTTCCGCTGGTAGCTGTTGTTGATGCATTTAAAATAATATTATTATTAAAACAAATTGTTTGGTCTAAACCTGCATTAATAGTTGCTGTTGGTCTAAAAGTAATTTTAACAGTATCTACTGCTTGATTACATGGGCCA
>CAMCQX010000025.1 GCA_945876985.1 Chitinophaga pinensis | reverse complement strand
GTTTGATCCAATGATATCAGGATCTGGAAATTATAATGTTACTTATGCATTTGTAGATAGCATGTCATGTGTAACAGAAGGAAACTTCTTTATAACTGTAAACCGTGCTCCAGATAAACCAGTAATAGAACGTAAAACATCTACTGTATTACAAGTACAACAACAGTTTGCTTTCTACCAATGGTTACGTTATGGTCAACCAATTGCGGGAGCAACAAGCCAGTCTTATAACACTACTCGCTCAGGATTATATGCTGTACAAGTGAGTTCAATAGAAGGATGTAGCACTGAAAGTGATGCTTATGCAATAGGTAGCGTAGGTGTTAACAACACAAACACACAAGTAGGATTTAAATTATATCCAAATCCATCAAATGGAATGATATATATAGAATTAGATGATCAAAGTGTCACAGAAACTAGCGTTAAAGTATTTGATGCTTTAGGTAAATTAGTTTATGAAACTGAAATCAATACTTTTATTACGCAATTAGATTTAAGTAATATAGCAGATGGAACTTATTTTGTTCGCTTAACACAAGCAGGCAAAACAACTGTTAAGCCAATTGTAATTACTAAATAAATTTAAACAAAACTAAAAACACGAAACAAGATCATGAATACAAATTGTTTAAATATAACAAAAGCAATAGTGATGTCAGCCATGCTAATAGGGGGAACAACCCTATTAGCACAAGCTCCGCCAAGCACACAAACAGTTACAAGTACAACTGTAACAGCCAAACCCGCTGTAAAAGCAAAGTTTAACAGACTAAGTCTTGGTTTTAGACTAAGCCATCTTTATGACATTGAATACAATGGATTTGGAAAGTTAAGCGGAACTGAAACCTACGATTTTAGTGGATTAAATGGTAGTAAAACCAAGTTTGACATGGCAACAGGAGTTAATCTTAATTATTTTATAACCAATAAAATAAGTTTAGATTTAGCCTATGATAAAGGTAATATGACAGGTGAAACGAACGATGCGAATGAGTTCTATACTTCTAGTGTGTCATTTTTAACATTTGGATTGAATTACGACTTAAAAGGAAACAGCAGGGTAAAACCCTATAAATTTGTTCCATTTTTAAGAGCAAGTGCTTCTCAATCAAGTTATGATACTAAACGAAATTTTGTTTATGACGGAAAAACACTTGGTTCATCAAGCGGAACAACTTTGCAATTAGGCTTAGGTGCAGGAATGCGTTACCATATTAATAATCATTGGCATGTTAATCTACAAAGTGAAGTTGTACAAACCTATACAGATGCTTGGGATGGTTGGGATTATGGTTCAGGTAGAGATTACATGGCAAAAACAACCCTAGGACTTTGTTTTTCGTTTGGAAATAGCATGCACTTAGATAGAGTTGCGAACATTCAAAGCCAGACTTTAAATACTGAAAAAGAAACTACAAATAATTCAAATAGTAATTTTATGTTAGCATTGAGCGATAGCTTAAAAAATATCAATCTGAAAATAGCAAAAATGCAAGCAGACAATGAACAGTTAACCAAAGATACAGACTTGGACGGTATTCCAGATTATAGAGATCAGTGTCCAAATGTAAAAGGAACTTTTGCTAATGGTTGCAATGAAATGGATGGTCAAAAATTAGCTGGGTTAAATGATAACAAAGCAGCGGATACGCAAGTAGACAAAGCAGCAGTTCCTACACCAGCAGTAATTGTTCCAGTAATAACTACACCAGAAGTAACACCAGTTACACCTCCAGTAGTAACTACACCAATTGCAGCAGTAACTTCAAATACAAATTCAACAACACCAATTCAAAACTTAAGCAATAGCTTAAAACAAGAATTAAGAAGCATGCTTTTGGTAGAAATGAATAAAATTTATTTTGAAACAAACAAATCAAATTTAAATGCAACGGATAGAGTTATTTTAACACAATGTGCTAAAGTAATAATGGACAATCCTTCATTTAAATTAACTATTTTAGGTTATGCTGATAATGTTGGTAATGATGAATCTAACTTAACTTTATCAAAAAATAGAGCTGAAGCTGTTTCAAATTATTTAGAAAATCTTGGTGTTAGTAAAAACAATATTACTATTAAAGCCATGGGTGCTCAAAAAATGATGGGATCTGATGCCAAAGAAGCTAATGCTTATAACAGAAGAGTAGAATTTATTTTAGAGTAAATTACCTTATTTATAAATATAAAAAAGACTCCATACCAAAAGTGTGGAGTCTTTTTTTGTTATGTAAATTGAATAAATTTCAATTATTTATTTTATAAATAGATAAAATTTATCTTTTTTCTTTCCACAATCTTTATTCTTCGATTTCAAAAATTATCTTTGCCCAATTTATTTAGAAGCGTAACATGTTAACTACGTGAAAATGTGAATTGTTGAAATTAAACCAAGCTTTTTTCTTGTTTTCAAAAAGTAAAAAATAAAAATATGCCAAAAGATACCAGCCTCAAATCAGTATTAATTATCGGAAGTGGACCCATTGTAATTGGTCAAGCGTGTGAATTTGATTATTCAGGAAGTCAAGCTGCTCGCTCATTAAAAGAAGAAGGAATTGAAGTTACTTTAATTAACTCAAATCCAGCTACTATTATGACGGATAAAGTAACTGCTGATAATGTGTATTTATTACCTCTAAATATTGAAAGTATTGAACAAATACTGAAAGAACGTAAAATAGATGCTGTTTTGCCAACTATGGGCGGGCAAACAGCTTTAAATTTAGCCATTGAAGCTGAAGAAGTTGGACTATGGAAAAAGTACAATGTTAGAATGATTGGCGTTGACATTGCTGCCATTAACACAACTGAAAACAGAGAATTATTTCGTCAGAAAATGATCGACATTGGTGTGCCAGTGGCGCAATCAAGAGTGGCAAATTCATTTTTAGAAGGAAAAGAAATAGCGCAAGAAATAGGGTTTCCATTAGTTATTCGTCCATCGTTTACTTTAGGTGGAAGCGGAGGGGGTTTTGTTAATGAAAAGTCAGAATTAGATGCCGCTTTAAAACGTGGGTTAGAAGCCTCTCCTACTCACGAAGTTTTAGTGGAAAAAGCATTGTTTGGCTGGCAAGAATATGAATTGGAATTATTACGAGATAGTAATAACAATGTAACTGTTATTTGTACCATTGAAAACTTTGATCCAATGGGAATTCACACAGGCGATTCAATTACGGTTGCACCTGCAATGACATTAAGTGATAGTACTTATCAGCGCATGCGTGATATGGCCATACACATGATGCGCAGTATTGGTAATTTTACTGGCGGTTGTAATGTTCAGTTTGCTGTAAATCCGGAAAATGAAGATATCATTTCAGTAGAAATAAATCCTCGTGTTTCTCGTTCTTCTGCTTTAGCAAGTAAAGCAACAGGTTATCCAATTGCAAAAATTGCAGCAAAATTAGCCATAGGTTATCACTTGGATGAATTAAAAAATCCAGTAACTAAAACCACTTCCGCTTTTTTTGAACCAGCCATTGATTATGTAATTGTAAAAGTACCACGTTGGAATTTTGACAAATTTAAAGGGGCTAACAAAACATTAGGATTGCAAATGAAATCAGTAGGAGAAACCATGGGAATTGGAAGATCTTTTATTGAAGCATTGCAAAAGGCATTACAATCACTTGAAATTAAACGCAACGGTTTGGGAGCCGATGGTTACCAACAGAAAAAATTAGAAGACATTATTGATAAATTAAAAAACCCTAGTTGGGATAGAATATTTGCAGTAAAAGATGCTTTAAGTTTAGGCGTTCCCATTTCATCTATTGAAAAAATTACACGTATCAGTCGTTGGTTTTTAAACCAAATAAGCGACATGGTACATTTAGAAAATACAGCCAAACGATTTAACTTAAAAAACATGCCACATGAAATCATGGTGGAGTTAAAGCAAAAAGGTTATAGCGATGCCCAAATAGCTCATTTGTTAGGTGGTGATACCACTGAAGATGAAGTTTGGGATTTGCGTTCACAGATGAACGTTAAACGTGTATTTAAGATGGTGGATACTTGCGCGGCAGAATTCCCGTCACCAACTAATTATTTCTATTCAACTTTTGACCAAGAAGACGAAAGCATTGTAAGTGATAAAAAGAAAATTATAGTTTTAGGTTCGGGCCCTAATAGAATTGGACAAGGAATAGAATTTGATTATTGCTGCGTTCATGGTTTATTAGCAGCAAAAGAATGCGGATATGAAGCTATCATGATTAATTGTAATCCTGAAACAGTTTCAACCGATTTTGACATGGCAGATAAATTGTATTTTGAACCAATTTTTTGGGAACATTTACGTGAAATCATTGAAAAAGAAAAACCAGTTGGTGTAGTTGTTCAATTAGGAGGTCAAACAGCATTAAAAATTGCAAAGAAATTGCATGAGCATGGAATAAAAATTATTGGAACCAGTTTCCCTGATATGGATATTTCGGAAGACAGAGGCTTGTTTTCTGATTTGTTAAAAGAATTAGATATTCCTTATCCAAATTATGGAGTGGCCGAAGATGCAGATGAAGCCATTGCGGTAGCAAAAGTTGTTGGTTATCCAGTTTTGGTTCGCCCAAGTTATGTGCTTGGTGGACAAGGAATGAAGATTGTAATCAACGATGAAGATTTAGAAAAAGCAGTAATAGATTTATTAGGTGATTTACCTGGAAATCGTGTTTTAATTGATCATTTTTTAGATAGGGCAGAAGAAGCAGAAATTGACTTAATATGCGATGGTGAAACCGTTCACATTATAGGAATGATGGAACACATAGAACCTGCAGGAATTCACAGTGGCGATTCAAGTGCGGTTTTACCTCCATTTAGTTTAAGTGAAAATGTTCAAAAACAAATGGAAGACATTGCCACTAAATTAGCCTTTAAAATGAATATTAGAGGATTAATGAATATGCAATTTGCAATCAAAAATGAAAAAGTTTATGTAATTGAAGCCAATCCTCGCTCAAGTAGAACGGTTCCATTTATTGCCAAAGCATATGGTATAGCTTATGTAAATATTGCTACAAAAATTATGTTAGGTGAAAACAAATTAACAGACTTTGTATTTGAACGTAAATTGGAAGGATATGCCATTAAAGAGCCAGTTTTCTCGTTTGAAAAATTTGAAAATGTAAACAAAGAATTAGGCCCAGAAATGAAATCAACTGGTGAAGCCATTCGTTTTATTAAAGACTTAAACGATCCACATTTCCGCCAATTGAGCAAGGAAAAGAGTATGTTTTTGAGTAGATAAAAAAAAGGCGTTAAATATTTTATTTAACGCCTTTTTTTTTATTGAATTACAAGTTGTTTTACAGTTTGAATGCCATAATTGTATATAGAAACAAAATAAACACCTGGTTTTAAAATGGAGCTGTTAAACTCTATTTTATTGGAATCTATGGTGTTTTTATTTAATGCTATTTCATGTCCTAAAATATCTATCACTTTTATAATAGCTTTGTCAATATTTGAACCTTCCAAGTAAAATAAATTGCTAGCTGGATTAGGGTAAATACCAAAATTAGTTTCTTTAGCTAGTTCTTCATTATTTAATTTCCAATTGGTAGTAAAACTATATTCAATAAATTTCCCAAAATCAGGCTGTAAAGTTTTTATAACGGAACCAGCTTCGTTTTTTATTCTCACAAAACCTGTTCCCTGTGCGGTATTTGCCCACCAACTTATTCCGTTTTCTCCTTCATCATTTACAACTAATTTATAAAAGCCCCCTAAATTATATGTATTACTAAATAAAGTATTTGCTTTGTCAAAAGTTTTACTATCAATTAGTTTTCCGTCAGAATCATATAATTGGTAAGAATTTTCTGATGGATTATTATTGGTTTTTACATCGATAGTAAATTTACCGGTAACTACATCTGGTTTATTAAATGCCGATTCATATTTGTTATTATAAGCGTACTCATCAGTTGTGTTATTTACACTTTTTATTTCAGCATAAAATTTATTATTATTTTCAGTGATTCCATTATACCATAACCAATAATTTGGTAGTGTTATAATTGCAGTGTCTAAAAAGGCTAAATTTCCGGTCCAGGTATAAGCTTGTTTTACCGTTGTATTATTTAACCAATAATTTATTAACAAACTGGTTATGTTATTTTTTCCAGAGTTTTGAACTATAATTTTTGGTTGACTGCAAGCAGGGTTAAATTTTGCATTTACAATTTTATCGCTAGGTTCTATAACATCTAGTATTCTTGCATCTAGGTTAAAGCTTGGAACATCATAAGTTACTAATTGATGTGCAATATGGTATCTGTAGTCGCCCGAAGTCTTATTAGGTATTGAAGCATTGTAATCAACTGTAATTGGAGTTCCGGGATTAACAAGCGATGTAATATTATTTTCTTTTAGTAAAGAGCTTTGACCGGGACACCAACCTTGTCTGTCGTAAACCCAAGTTCCACCTTGAGGAAAAACAGGATTAGAAGCACATGCTTGATAAATACTCCAACTAAATTCAGTACTGCCTCCATTAATATTTATTGAATGATCAATTGGTCCGCCATTTGATTCAAATTCTCCCTCAGCACCATGACCCGTAATAGATGAGCGGATTTTAAATGCTTTTCCTGTACTTAAAGTTGGAACAGAAATAGCAGAATAAACAGATTGATTGTTAATACTAACAATAGATGGTGAACCTGTTCTGTTTGTACCTTGCCAAAGTTGATTAAATGCTAAAACTTTTCTTACCGGGGTACCCACTATAAACCAAAACTCTACATCCATTTGTTCTTGATTTTGCCCACCTAGTGCCATCAAAATTCTTTTATTGTTTTTTAGTAAAGGTTCAAAATCGCTTACATCAAAATACCATGTTTTGCCATTAATGCCTAAGTCTAAACCAATGCCATAAGGAGTTACAAACGACATTATTTCGTTATAAAAAGGGTAACGTTTGTAATAATTTAAATTACTCACACTTAACTCGCCTTCAGAGCTTACTGGAACTGATGAAATTATATTTCCACTGTCACCGTTTATAATTGTACTGTTTTCGGCTGAATAATAGTTTTTATAAGTAGTATCAAGTTTTACTATATCATTGGTTAAAGGAATAATATCTGCTTTTGAATCAATACTAAATTTTTCTATTAGTGCAGTGTTTCTAGCTATAGAATCAAAAGCAAAAGTGTTTTGGATTGTTGAAACATAATTTGCTTTTATAAATTTAATATTTGGTCTTTTATTGGTTTCAAAAAATGTTCTGTCTAACTGATCACCTCTTTCAAATGTCCAAGTTAAGTTTTCGCCATTTAAAACCACATTCGATACATTGTTTTTAACTTGTTGCCCCATTGCTTCGTTGAACGGATAATAGCTCAATAAATTTGAATAAAAAGGATGTGATGAATTAATTGGTTTTTTATACCAACCTAAAACAATTGAATCTGGTAATTCTTTTTTAAATATAGCCAATTCGTTTATTTTTCCTTTGTAATTGGCGTCTTTATTTTGATTTTTTCCTAGTAATAAATTTAAAAATGAAATGGCTTTAGTTAGTCCAGTTCCCGAATGCCAAAGATCACCATTTAAAAAAATCTTCATTGTTCCGGTATTGGCATTTTTGGTAAAAGTCCAATGGTTCCATTTCCCGCCTTGTTCTTGCCCAGTTGTTACTTTTTCTATTCTGTCGTAACCACCTACAAAACCACAATCAAAGTAAATATTATTATTGCTGTGAGGTAAATGAATGTTTAATTGTCTATCGTTTGCATTGGTTGAAAAGCCATATAATATAGTAGTTGTGGTAGGCATAGCACTTGCATTTCCAAAAGCCCAAAACGAAATGGTAAGTTCTTTATTAATTTGAAAAAAACTAGTTGTATCTAATTTTACTAAACCACTATTCATTAAATTTAATGCATAATTATTGGTTGCATATAGTCCAACGGTTAATGTATCGGTATTTCCAGCAAAATTAATTGGGTTTTGAGGAATTGTGTTTGTAAATGAAACTTCAATAATTAAATTTTGAATACCATCCCAAGCAAAAGGTGTTTTAAAATGAATTACATTCTCTCCATTTACAAAATTGTAGTTTTGATTATAAACTTCAGTAAAGCCATTTAAAACAACATTGTTCGATGATAAAAAAGTATTTGACACCCCTTTTATTTTTATTTTTAAAAAATTTGCCAAACCTCCATTGTTTAAAACATTCAATGTAATACCATTTATACTTCCTACTGTAATTCCAGCTGAAATTAACTCAGAGGCTTTATAAATAATTTGAGATTTTCCTGAATTTTCGTTCGCTTTTATAAAGTTATTTACAGTATCGGTTCCATTTTGTAAGGTGTAAATATTTTCAGAAATTATGCTATCAATAACTGTTTTTTGTTGAGTAAACCTTAAATAATCATAAGGCGTTTTTGTAGTATATTTAAATGTAGTTCCTGTAAAATTATTGATTACATAGTTTGGTTGTGTAGTTAAAACAGCTTCTACTTTACTTGAATCAACAATGTAAGTATTGCAGCTATAATCCCACTCGCCACAGCCTAAGTTGCGGTTTGTACCATTTGAAACCAAAGCATTTTTACAACGCATATTGTATTTCATAATAATTTTTTCGTACGATAAATTATTAGTTGGGAAAGCAATTAAAGTATCTCTGGTATTGCTTCCATAATTAAATGTTTTAACTTTTATAGTATCTCCAATTGATTGAGAAAAAGCAACAAACGAAACAAAAGTGAATAAGAAAATTAGTAATGTTTTTTTCATGTATTTGTATAAAAAATTTGATGGCAATATTAAATAAAAAGCCAATAAAAACTAATTTTAGAAATTAAGTCCTTGTTGGCTTTTTTAAGCAGAATAGCTAAAAACAAAAATTTATTTCACCAATAGTTTCAGTATTTTTGAAGGTTTATTAGTTATAAGTTTTTGGTAATTTTACTTGTCATATATAACATTTCCCTGCCAATTTCTTTTACTTTTTCAAGGTATTTGATGCTTTCAAATTCAGTATCGTCAAATTCTTTTGGATCTAAATAAGGCAATGAAATTCGATTAAATGAACCTGCTACAATCGGACAACCTTCATCGGCTTGGCTGCAAACCATAATTGCAATAAAATTGATTTGTGGGTTATAGCTTTCTGAATATACTTTTGAGTATAAAATATCCATACTTTCATCTTCTTCACCTAATGGAATATGGTATTTGGGGTTTATATTTTCATCCAATTGATCTACTTTAAATCCATATTCTTTAATTGCATTTACCATTCTATAATTAAACGAAGTAGCTTCTGTTCCACCCGAAAAAGTATAAATATTTTTTATATTATAATGAATGGCCGCTGCTTTTATCCAAAGCTGTCCTAGCTGACTTCTTCGCGAATTATGTGTGCAAATTACAGTAATTTCCACTTTGCCAAAATTTGTTAAACTTTCATTGATTACGAATGCTAATTTTTCAAGTTCTTGTTTTCTAGTTTCTGTAATTAAATCAAACTCTTTTATTAATTCAAGAACCGAATGATTTAGATTTTTATAAAGTTTCATTTTTATAAAGTTTTGTCTTTAAATAATATGCAAATTTCACCAATAAAATCAATGCTGGAACTTCCACCAACGGACCAATTACACCGGCAAATGCTTGTCCGCTGTTGATACCAAAAACTCCAATGGCAACTGCAATGGCCAACTCAAAATTATTGACAGAGGCGGTAAAAGAATTAGCTGCATTTTGTGCGTAATCAGCGCCAAAAAATTTGCTTACAAAAAAAGTGAGTGTAAACATAATGGCAAAGAAAATGACCAATGGAATGGCAATTCTGATTACATCAAAAGGAATATCAACAATCATTTGGCCCTTTAAACTAAACATAACTACAATGGTAAAAAGTAAAGCAATTAATGTAATGGGCGAAATTTTGGGAATAAACTTTCTATTGAACCATTCTTCGCCTTTTGTTTTGGTTAAAACCAGCTTGCTAATTACTGCCAAGGCAAAAGGAATTCCTAAATATACACCAACAGTTTTAGCTATTTCGCCAATTGTAATATCAATGCTTAAAGCTTTTATTCCAAAAAATGGCAACATAATTTCTAAATAAAAATAAGCATAAACACTGAAAAAAAGTACTTGTAAAATACTATTAATTCCTACCAAACCTGCTACATATTCTCGGTTTCCACCAGCCAATTCGTTCCAAACAATTACCATGGCTATGCATGGAGCAAGTCCAATAATTATTAAGCCTGTCATGTAATCAGGATAATCTTTTAAAAAGGTAATGGCTAAAAAAAACATCAAAAATGGACCAACAATCCACGTGATGAAGAATGATACGAACAATAATTTTTTATTATGGAATAGCGTTGGAATTTTTTCGAATTTTACTTTGGTAAGCGGGGGATACATCATTAAAATTAATCCAATGGCCAAAGGAATATTGGTGGTTCCTTTCGAAAAAGAATTGATAAAATTAGCCGATGATGGAATAAAATAACCAATGGATACGCCAATACCCATGGCTAAAAATATCCAAAGTGTTAAATATTGATCTAAAAAACTTAATCGTTTTTGTTGTGCAATTGTTTTGTTTGTATTCATTGTTTATTCGAGTTTAAATTTTTTAACAACAATTTGATTTTTTAATTTGTAAATGAGAGTTTATATGCGCAAAAAATGCTTGTAAAATGCTCAATGTTTCTTCATTGATACAATAACAAATGGCATTTCCTTCAATGTTTCCTTTGATAATTCCAGCGTTTTTTAGTTCCTTTAAATGCTGTGAAACTGTAGGTTGTGCCAATGGCAATACATTTACTATATCGCCACAAATGCAAGAATCTACTGAAAGTAAATATTCAATAATAGCTACACGAGCCGGATGTCCTAATGCTTTTGCAATGGCTGCCAATTGATTTTGTTTTTCGGTAAAATGATCTGTTTTACTTGCTCCCATATGTTTATTAATATATAGCAATATTACGAT
>CAMCQX010000024.1 GCA_945876985.1 Chitinophaga pinensis | reverse complement strand
TTATTACATTCCCATCTAATAATCCAGATTTAGTAACTAAAGCTATTGAATTTGATTTGATTTGAATTTTACCCTGCACCAATATTTTTACTAAAATACTATCTGTTTTTAGCATGTCTGGCATTGAAATTTCTTCAATTTGGCCAACTTTAAAACCATTTACATATACTGCAGTAGAAGTTACCAGCCCTTCAACATTATTATAAATTACATAATAGGTATTGTAAGTAGAAAATATTTTTTTTCCTCTTAAAAAATTGTAACCAAAATACAATAATGTTATTGCAATAGCAACAAACAATCCAACCTTAGCTTCTTTAGTTATTTTCACAAAAATGTAGTATAATAATTATTGGGCGAAAGTATTATTTTTTAGTTAAAATAAAGTATGTTTTTTTATGAAATAAAGTTTACTAAATTACTAATTTAGTCATTACTAACTTTGACTTGTGCATTTTCTATCGATTGTTTAAAATCAACCAAAGAATATTTTATATTATCAGTAATTTTATCAACACCGTCATCGCTTGTTAATAAAATTCTGTCATTTTTATTTGATAAAAAACCTGTTTCAATGAGTATGCTTGGCATTTTTGTTTTCCAAAGCACTACAAAACCTGCTTGTTTTACGCCTCTACTAGTGTTTACTTTGTTTTTTACAAAATATTTTTCAATTCTAGAAGCTAAATCTATGCTTTTATCTAAATAAGCATTTTGGTGTAGCGATAGAATAATATGAGTTTCAGGTGAGTTAGGATCAAAACCTTCATAACGTTCTTCATAATTTTTTTCCATTAAAATAACGTCATTTTCTCTGATAGAAACTTCTAAATTACTTTCGGCTTTGTGCAAGCCCATAGCAAATGTTTCCGTACCACTAACTTCCGTGTTTTTATTTGCATTGCAATGAATAGAAATAAATAAATCTGCTTGGTTTCTGTTTGCAATATTTGCCCTTTCCCAAAGTGTTACAAATTCATCTGTTTTTCTTGTAAAAATTACTTTTACATCAGAAAGTTCTTCACTTATTTTTTTTCCTAATGCTAAAGCAATTTTTAATGTAACTTCCTTCTCTTTTGCACCACCATACTGACAACCAGGGTCATGTCCACCATGTCCAGCATCTATTACAATGGTTTTTATTTGACGTTTGTTCAAAGCTGGTAAAGCTGCATTGATAGATATCAACAGTACCAATATTGGCATGAAATTTTCAATCTTAGCGAATTTGCCAATATTAATTAGTTTTGCAAACCTCAATAATGAATAATAACCTTTCATATCATTTGTTTTTTAACAGCCAAATTTCTTTAATTAGTAGTTTAAAGTATTTGGCTATTTTGTTAATTTGCAGTTTTTTAAATGTTAATTTTATTGCTGCTCAGCAAAGTAAAGGTAAAAAAATTGATTCCAATGGCTCTGTCGCAATTCAAAAAAATAATAAAGATTCAACTATCAGAATATCAATACCATTATTTTCGGATTCTAGCACCACCACCAATAATAACAGCACTTTCAATAACGACAGTATAATCAAAGCTAATTTTAGTTATTTACCAAGGAAAAATTCAGCTATTAAAAGTATTGTTAAATATAATGCCAAAGACTCCATTGTATTTATTGATTCTGTGCGAACCTTTGATTTGTATAGTGAAGCCAAAGTTTTATATGAAGACTTAAACAACAGTTCAGAACGCATCACAATAGACCTTAATAGAAATACCATTGCTAGTTTGGGAAAAATGGACAGTTTAGGTGCAATTATTGGTGCTCCAGATTTTAAACAAGGAGTGAATAGCTATAAAGCAGTAAAAATTACCTACAATTTTGTAACTAAAAAAGGGTATTTAAAAGAATTTAAAACTAAAGAAGGCGATGGATATGTAAAAGGTACTAATGTAAAGCGCGATCCTGAAAATAATTTTTATATTGATGGTGCCTATTACACCACCTGCGATGCGGAACATCCTCATTTTTATATTGGCTCTAAAAAAATAAAAGTTGTTCCTGGTAAAAAATTAATTACTGGTCCTGCTAATTTTGTAATTGAGGGTATTCAAACACCATTATTTTTACCCTTTGGAATTTTCCCATTAAAACCTGGACAACAATCGGGAGTAATTATTCCACAATATGGTATAGATGCGCAACGTGGGCCTAATATTCGTCAAGGAGGGTATTATTTAGGTTTGGGCGAGAAAATGGATTTAACACTGCTTGGAGATATTTATACCAATTTAAGTTGGACTTTAAATGTAAAATCTAATTATAGTAATAGGTATAGGTATAATGGAGCAGTAAATGTTTTATTTGGTAATAATAAATTTGGAAATCCTGATGATGCCAGTTATTACGAACAAGGTACTTATTCCATTGGTTGGAACCATGCTATGGATGGACGAGCTAGACCATTTACTACTTTTAGTGCAAGTGTAAATTTTGTAAGTTCAAATTATTATGCTCAAAATGCGTTAAGAAGTGCTACCCAATTTAATTCCACATCCCAGTCAAGTATTTCGTTTTCTAGGGGATTTAAAAATGGAAAATACAATTTGTCGTCATCGGCCAATGTTACTCAAAATTTACAAACAAGAACATTGTCTGCTACTTTACCAAGTGTAAATTTTACTGTTGCTGCATTTAATCCTTTTAAACCAAAAAGTAAACCACAATCGGAATATTGGTATGAAAAAATCAATATGAGTTATAGCGCTGCTTTTATGAATTCATTTACAGCAGTTGATTCAGTTTTGTTTAAACAACGTAACGAAGTAAATTGGGGTAAATATATTGACACTACTTTTAAATATGGAATTACTCATGCAATTCCTATCAACACTTCTTTTAAATTATTTAAGTTTTATGTGTTAAGTGTAAACGCTAATTATAGTGAAACTTGGGCACCAACTACAGTTAGAAAAGAATTTGTAAATAATGCAGTTCAAACCAAATTAGTCAGTGAATTTGGCAGGTGGTTTTCATTTAATACGGGTGCCTCGTTAAGCACAAAATGGTATGGAATGCTTGCATTCAAAAAAGGTAAAGTTGCTGCTATTAGGCATGTAGCTGATCCCAATTTAGGTTTTAGTTATACACCAGATTTTAGCGATAATATGTGGGGTTTTTACCGAGATGTTCAAGCTGATAGTACTGGTAAAATGATGAAATATTCTATTTTTGAAAGTAGTTATGGAGGTTCTCCAGGACGCGGTAAACAAGGCAATATAACTTTTGGACTGAATAATAATTTGGAAATGAAAATCAGAACGGGAAAAGATACTGCCATGAAAGAATCTAAAATTAAGCTTCTTGAAAGTTTAAGTTTTGGTGGTGCTTATAATATTTTTGCCGATTCATTAAATCTATCAAATATTTCAATAAGTGGGCGTACTACTTTATTTAAAACTTTGGCTATAAATGCTTATGCAACCTTAGATCCATATCAAAATATCATAGTCACTCAAAATAATTATAGTAGAATTCAACGAGTAAATCAGTATTACTTTAACAATGATGGAACTTTTGGAAAAATTACCAATGCCAATTTGAACTTTGGTTACGGTTTTTCACAAGCTACTTTTGAAGGAAAGAAAAAGAAAAAAGAAGACCGTAAAAAAGAAAGTGAAAAATGGGGTTATATGGCCTACGATTTACCCTGGTCACTTAATTTAAATTATGCCATTAGTTACCAAGCAAACGATTACAAGGATTTGACAAAATCAGCTTATATTCAAACATTAGGTTTTAGCGGAAATGTAACATTAACAAAAAGTTGGTCGGTAGGTTATTCATCAGGTTACGATTTTGTAAATAAGAAAATTGCAAGCTTATTCCTTGACTTAAAACGTGATTTACATTGTTGGGTATTTACTTTCAGTTGGAGCCCAATTGCACCCGGAGGATATTCATTCTTTAACTTCCAAATCAATCCAAAATCTGGTGTTTTACAGGAGTTAAAATTACCAAAACGCAAAGATTATTTCGACAATAGAACGTATTAGTTTTAGAAATAAAAATACAAACAAGAATTAATAAATTTATTAAAAAATTATAAACCCATATTGCAATTGGTAATGGGCAAATCTAATTTACCAGTGATTTTAACCTATTTAAGAGGGTTAGAATTTTCTGGATTAAAAGTAGAGGATATTTCTAATTTTAATATATTTGACAAATGAGAATAGGACACTTTTTACTTAAAAACTCAAAAAATGAACCAGTTAATTGGAGAATGAATGATGCTATTAATTTTGTCAAGGAATTGATTATTGAGAATCATATTTCATTGCCAAGTGATTTGGATAAGATAGAGCTCTTAAGAGCAATGGAAAACACTCATAATATTAAAGAATTTCTTGATAAACTATTAACTGAAAATCATGAAATAAGAGGTTTTAAAATGGGAAAACCTTTATTAAGTGTCATTTTGAAAAATCATTTATATAAAGATCAGATATTAATTAGTCCCGAAGTACCTTATATAAAATTCGGAAATAATTCAGAAGATAATTTTCCAATTCCAAATTTTTTCACGTTAGAAAAATCCAATTCAAATAATGATATCTTATACTTATGTAAAGAAAGAACATTAACTCCTCAGAATTTTGTATTGGTATTGAAAACTCATAAAGAGAATAAGGTTTTTGGAGTGATTTCATTATTAGACCCAAATACTAATGAAACTTTGAAAGGTAGTAATCCATTAGCTAAAGCACTGATAGGGAAAAAGGAAACATTAGTTGAAAATGGAATTAACTGTATGATTTCAAATCAATCTGTCATTTCTAATAGTGAAGGAGAAAGTATCCCAGAGCACTATTTTGCAGAATTAATGCAAGAGCAATCAAATGATTTACATGCCTTTTTAAGATTTGGGAAATCATTAAATGATAACTTCAGTATTTGGGTTGCAAGCAGAAATTGGAAAAACTACCTTCATTATAAAAATTCTGATGGGACTAATGATTTTGAATCTAGAATGTCTGAAGAAGGATATTCACAAGATGAAATATATAATTTTCAAAAAAATCAATTAATTTCGGCAAGACAAGATAGAGATGATGATAGAGATTATCTAAATTGGAATAATTATAATGACCAGTTAGATATGGATCAACAAAGTCCTGAATTTTGGGGGTAGTCATATGAAAAACATCATTTACATATTCTTTCTAATTACTTTACTTGCCTGCAACACAGAGGTAACTATCACTCCTATTGAAGTATCTCCAAGTTGGAGAGGCACTCCAGGTAAATTAGTTGTAAAGAAAGGGGATTTGGTAGATACTATTTACGATTGTCATTTTGGCTACACTCCAGAGTATAAATTATTAAAGCATTTAGACAAAGAATATTTATTTACTAGTTGTGAAATGAATAATGGTGGAGATAATTATCAAACGTTTGGTTTGTGGTCATTAGAGGATGCCACTTTTTTAGATACCCTTTTCTTTAAAGAGTTAAATATTAGTAAAGAAATTCAAATTAAGGACAAAACTTACAATTGGATTAGAAGAAAAGGCAATCTAAAGTTAGATAATAGCACTATAGTTTTTGAAATGGATTCTATTGTTACCCTTGTTGAAAATGATGAAATAATTGACACCATTTCATTTGGAAAGAGCATTAAACATATTAAGTTGAAGTAGCTTTTAATCTAAATTATTAATTATGAACCAACTTATTACAAATATTGAATTATTATCAAACCAAAAAAGTTTTAGTTTGGGGATAAGTAATACTGGCGATAATTTATGGTTTTTAATGCACTTTAAAAAATTGGAAATTCTTAATACAGTAATTTATCGCCAACAATATAATGAGTTTAGAATAACAAAAACTAAGTATCCTACTAGGCGGCTAATGAAAAAATTTGCCAATACAGCTGATTTTTTAGACTATTTAAGCCTTATTTCTGGGCCCACAAAAAGAATTTTTCTTTATGAAATAGCATTTACCAATGGCTGGAAAATTAAAGAACATTGCTACACCCATTTTACTATATATACTAATTCATTAGAAGAGAGAAATACACTAATAAATTACCTTATTAATTCCGTTTGTTATGACCCAATTGCTATTGATTCTTTAGAACCTAATATCACTTATTATTTCAAGGCTTCTGGTTCATTAGAAGAATATAAATCAGATATAATTATACCAGATGAGTTTTGGAGTGAGGAGAGATTAGAGAAATGGAAAGAGGATGTAAATAAAAGAGATAATATTGAGGAAGAAGTGGAAAAGGGAGAGCCCTTTATAAATTCCAACAATATTTTACCAGATTTTCCATCTATTAAACTTAAAGGGTGGATTGAAGGATATCCGTTTTAAATATCACAATTTATAATACTCAACATATAATTAGAATTTAAAAATGAAGAAAGCATCTATTTTTTATATGTTTGCACGTCTAATTACATAAAAAAAGCTTCTTGATAAATCAAGAAGCTTTTATAAAATGGGGTGGAATATGGGGCTCGAACCCACGACCTCCTGAACCACAATCAGGCGCTCTAACCGACTGAGCTAAAACCACCATTTTATTATCTTACAAATTAAATTTCTTTATTTTGTAGGGTTGCAAATGTAAGTTTATTTGAAAATAAAACAACACAATTTTTAAAGATTATTTCAAACTATTGGTTCTTAAATAAATGTTGTAAAAACATAGCAAATATTAAAAAAAAACCATTGGAAATTGACTTATCCAATGGTTTTTTATATTTGAAAATGTAAAGACGTTGCATGCAAAGTCTTTAAGTTTCGAATTTAATTTGACGTTGATTGTTTTGTGCGTTTTCTATCGTTTTCGTTTAATTGTACTTTACGTAAACGCAATGATTTAGGAGTAATTTCTACGTACTCATCACCTTGAATATATTCCATACATTCTTCTAATGAGAAACTGATTTTTGGAGCCATTCTCGCTTTATCATCAGTTCCTGAAGCACGCATGTTTGTTAATTTTTTCTCTTTAGTAATGTTTACAACTAAATCATCTTGACGGTTATTTTCGCCAATGATCATTCCCATGTAAATTTCATCGCCTGCTTCCACAAAGAAGTTTCCACGGTCTTGTAATTTATCAATAGAATAAGCAATAGCAGTTCCTTGCTCACCGCTAATCATAACACCAGCCAATCTACTTGGTATAACACCTTTCCAAGGCTCAAATGCTTTAAAACGATGTGCCATAATTGCTTCACCAGCCGTTGCGGTTAGTACATTATTACGTAAACCAATGATACCACGTGAAGGAATTTCAAACTCTAAATGAATTAAATCGCCTTTAGGTTCCATAATTAACATATCACCTTTACGTTGGCTTACTAATTCAATTACTTTACCTGAAACTTCCAAAGGAACGTCAACAGTTAAAATTTCCATTGGCTCACATTTTACACCATCAATTTCTTTTACTATAACTTGTGGTTGTCCAACTTGTAATTCGTAACCTTCACGTCTCATGGTTTCAATTAAAACCGATAAATGTAAAATACCACGGCCAAATACTAAATAGGAATCTGCTTGACCAGTTTCTTCAACTCTTAAAGCTAAGTTTTTCTCTAATTCTTTGAATAAACGATCACGTAAATGGCGAGAAGTAACAAATTTACCATCTTTACCAAAGAAAGGTGAATTGTTAATACAGAACAACATGTTCATAGTTGGCTCGTCAATATTGATTGGAATTAAACCTTCAGGATTTTCAAAATCAGCAACAGTATCGCCAATTTCAAAACCTTCAATACCCATAATTGCACAAATATCGCCAGCAAAAGCTTCTTCAACTTTTAATTTACCTAATCCTTCAAAAGTATATAATTCTTTAACACGAGATTTTTGGATAGAACCATCGCGTTTTACTAAACTAATAGGTTGGTTTACTTTAATATTTCCACGTAAAATACGTCCAATAGCAATCCTTCCTGTAAATGAAGAATAATCTAATGAAGTAATTTGCATTTGTAAATTACCAATTTCTACGTGTGGTTCTGGTATTTCTGTAATAATATCATCTAATAATGTAGTGAAATCAGTAGTTGGATTTTTCCAATCTCTACCCATCCAACCCATTTTAGAACTACCATAAAGTGTATGGAAATTTAATTGCTCTTCTGTAGCATCTAAGTTGAAAAACAAATCAAAAACAGCATCATGAATTTCATCAGGACGACAGTTTGGTTTATCCACTTTATTGATTACCACAATAGCTCTTTTTCCTAAAGCCAATGCTTTTTGTAATACGAAACGAGTTTGAGGCATTGGTCCTTCAAATGCATCTACTAATAAAAGTACACCATCGGCCATGTTCAAAACACGTTCTACTTCACCACCAAAATCCGCGTGACCAGGGGTATCAATAATATTTATTTTATATCCTTTATATTGAACAGAAATATTTTTTGCTAGAATGGTAATACCGCGTTCACGCTCTAAATCGTTGTTATCTAGTATTAAATCTCCTTTTTCTTGGTTTTCGCGGAAAAGATTTGTTTGGTGTAAAATTTTATCAACCAATGTAGTCTTCCCGTGATCTACGTGGGCAATAATAGCTATGTTTCTGATTTTTTGCATGTAAAGTCTTTTTTAAAAGGGTGCAAAAGTATGCAATTTAAATTAATAAAAAAAGGTTTCGTTCGTTTCTTAATGATTTAACAACAAAAAGAAATTAAAACTTCTCTTTTATTCATATTAACTAACTCTTTACAATGGTTAAAGCTTTAAATATTATCAAACATTTTCATTGGGTTTAAATTATTACTTATTAAGATAAAAATATTTCTTTTATTTGCAGCAAATAACAAAACAAAAATTAATAATGAGTTACGATTTAGTAGTAATAGGTAGTGGTCCTGGAGGATATGTAGCTGCCATCAGAGCAAGTCAGTTGGGCTTAAAAACTGCAATTATAGAAAAGGCTGAAATGGGTGGTGTTTGTTTAAATTGGGGTTGTATTCCAACTAAAGCTTTGCTTAAATCGGCTCAAGTTTTTGAATATATTAAACATGCTGCCGATTATGGTATTAATGTTCAAGGTGCTGAACACGATTTTGGTGCAGTAGTAAAACGTAGCCGTGGCGTTGCCGATAACATGAGCAAAGGCATTGCATTTTTAATGAAAAAAAATAAAATTGAAATTATTGTTGGCCACGGAAAATTATTAGCTGCAGGAAAAGTTGAAGTTACTGATGCTACTGGTGCTAAAAAAACTGTTGAATCAAAACATATCATCTTAGCAACGGGCGCTCGCAGCCGTGAATTACCAAATATAAAAATTGATAACAAAAAAGTATTAGGTTACCGCGATGCAATGGTATTGCCTACGCAACCAAAAACCATGTTGGTAATGGGAAGTGGCGCTATTGGATGCGAGTTTGCTTATTTTTATAACAGCATGGGTACCAAAGTTACCATTGTAGAATTTTTACCAACTATTTTACCTGTTGAAGATGAAGATTCGAGCAAAGAAGTGACCAAAGCATTTAAAAAATCAGGGATTGAAATTTTAACTTCGGCTTCGGTAGAAAAAGTAGACACAAGTGGCGAAGGTTGTAAAGTAACTATTAAGACTGCAGAAGGTTTGAAAGAAATGCAAGTGGATGTGGTGCTTTCGGCTGTTGGAGTTCAAACTAATTTAGAAAATTTAGGCTTAGAAACATTAGGTGTTAAAACTGATAAAGGCAAAGTTTTGGTAGATGATTATTACCAAACCAATGTAAAAGGTGTGTATGCAATTGGTGATATTGTAAAAGGTCAATCATTGGCGCATGTAGCAAGTGCTGAAGGAATTATTTGTGTAGAAAAAATTGCAGGCCATCATCCTGAAACTTTAAACTATAATAACATTCCTGGTTGTACTTATAGTTCGCCAGAAGTAGCCTCAGTTGGTTATACTGAAAAAGCTGCTAAAGAAGCTGGTTACGAATTAAAAATTGGAAAATTCCCTTTCAGCGCAAGTGGTAAAGCAAGTGCTGGTGGCGTAAAAGAAGGTTTTGTAAAAGTTATTTTTGATGCTAAATATGGGGAATTTTTAGGTGCTCACATGGTAGGTGCTAATGTAACTGAAATGATTGCCGAAGTAGTGGTAGCGCGTAAGTTAGAAACTACTGGAATGGAAATTATAAAATCGGTTCATCCACATCCAACCATGAGCGAAGCCATTATGGAAGCTGCCGCTCAAGCTTATGGTGAGTGCATTCATTTGTAGGAAGTGCGAAATACGGAGTTCGGAGTGCGAAATTATAAGTACGAAAATAAGTTCGTGGTTGATTAGGACATCAAGCAAAAAGAAGAAATATTAATCATAAAAAGGCTTCGATCGAAGCCTTTTTTGTAATGATAGAAAAAATGATGATAGTAGGAATTATTCCAGCAAGGTACGAAAGTTCACGTTTTCCAGGAAAACCATTGATAAATATTGATGGTAAAACCATGATTCAACGCGTTTATGAACAAGCCAGTAAAGCCAATTCACTCACTCATATTATAGTGGCAACCGATGATGAAAGAATATACAAGCATGTAGAAAGTTTTGGAGGCAAAGCTATTTATACTAAAAAAGATCATCCAAGCGGAACCGATAGAAGTTTTGAAGCACTTAAAAATGCTGGATTTGAAGCGCAATATATCATCAATATTCAAGGCGATGAACCTTTTATTGACCCAAGTCAAATAGAATTATTAGCAGCTTTGTGCGATGGAAAAACAGAGTTAGCTACCTTAATGATAAAAGTAGATAACCACGAAGTTTTGTTTGATATGGGCGAAGTAAAAATTACTTTAAACAACCAAAATGAAGCATTGTATTTTAGCAGAATGGTTATACCGTATATCAAAGGAGTTCCTCAGTCTGATTGGCATTTGCACCACAATTATTACCGCCATGTAGGCATGTATGCTTACCGCAATGATATTTTAGAAGCTGTTTGTAAATTATCACCTTCTAGTTTAGAAATTGCTGAATCGTTAGAGCAGTTACGTTGGTTGGAAAATGGATT
>CAMCQX010000023.1 GCA_945876985.1 Chitinophaga pinensis | reverse complement strand
AATGTGTTTGACCACCTTTACCTGGAGTAACTCCACCAACTACATTGGTTCCATACTCAATCATTTGTTGTGCATGAAAAGTTCCTTCGCTACCGGTAAAACCTTGTACTATTACTTTCGAATCGTTATTAACTAAAACTGCCATTTTTTATTTTTTAAAAGAGTGGCAAATATGCAATTTTATTTAATTAAAACTACTGTTTGTTTCATGCATTTTTGAATAATAAATATAAAAAACAAATTTTCAATTAAATGATTATAAGTGTTTTGGAAAATTAAAAATTAAAATCATGAATTTTATTTGTGCTATTCTTGAGTTTTGTTACTTGCTAGCTCGTTTAATTTATGAAGTAGCAATTCGTTATTTATTGGTTTTCCTTGTAATATTATTGCAACTTGATGGCCTTTTCGTTCCAATATTTTTTGAATTGAATAGCAGTTTGATAAGTCACTTTCAATCAATAAAATAGTTAATTTAAATAATTTTATTTTCAGTAAAGTAATTATCATTGATTGAATGCTCTTCGTCTATTTCTAATTCAAATGCTACTTGTGCGGTGCATCCTGCAATGTCATTATTTGATAATTCAAAACTTCCGTGAAGGTCTTTTACAAAATTATTTACTATAAAAAGACCTAAACCAAAACCATCATTTTCAGCGTTTTTCTTCAAATTTGAAAACACTAAATCTTTCATATTTTTACCGTTAAAACCAAGTCCTTCATCAATGATTGCAATTGATATTCTGCCTTTTGTGATGTCTTGAATTTTGAAAGTTTTTAATAATTTGATTTCAATTTTGACAACACCTTTTTCGCTAAACTTTAATGAATTATATAATAAATTTTGTATAATGCTTGTAATTTTATTGCTGTCAGCAACCACAAAATGGGGTAAATCAGCTGCAATAAGTTGTGAGAATAAAATGTTTTTTTGGCTACATTGAATTTGAAAGTCTTTAAAAATACTTTGTAAAGTTTCGTTTAAATTAAAGGGCTCATTTACCACTAAATTGTTTTTTGAATCTATTTGCAAATAACTTTCAATATTATTCATGCTAAAATTAAGGTTGCTTCCCGAAGCATTTATTCCCAATAAATATTTGCGTAATTCTGTTAAGTTTTTACTTTCATTAGCCAAGTAGCTATAGTTCATTAATGCGTTTAATGGCGTGCGTAATTCTTGGTTTATTCTTTGTAAAATATTACTTTTAGCAGCCAAAGAAAGTGCTAATGTTTTGCGTTTTTTGTTTTGGGTTAATAAATAAAAAAACAAAACAGTGATAAGAACCAAAAACACAATGACACAAATGAGTGCTAATAAAAAGGTATTTTTAAGTTGTACATTGTCTTCTTTTTCTATTATATTTATTTCTTTTATTTTGTTTTCTGCAGCTAGTAATTTAATATTTTGGTTTTTTTTAGCTTTCTCGTAATTTGAATTTGTACTTTCAATTTCAGCGCCTTTATGTGCATCTAAAAATTGTTTTACCGCACTTTCTTTTGAATAAAATAAAGCTTTTTCATTGTCGCCTTTTAACTCATAAATTTTACTTAATTGCTTACAACTTTCACTGAATTCTAAAGCGTATTTATTTGCTTTAGCTAATTTCATTGCTTGCATTGAAAAATACAAAGCACTGTCTATTTTTTTTGTTTCAAAATAAATACTCCCTAAACTCAACGATGAAATGGTTGTATTAAAATAATCAGATTTTTGTTTGTTTATTTCATAGGATTCGTTTACAAATTGGAATGCCTTTTTAAAGTTACTTTTCGACAAATAAATCATTCCAATATTATTCAGCACAGTTGAGATATCGGCTTGCAAATTGTTTTTCTTATACACTTCTAAACTTTTGTTGTAAAAGTATAAAGCCTTCATTTCAAGACGTGTATATTTGAAAATATTCCCTAAATTATTTGAAATTTTTGCAAATGCTATTTCATCGCCATTGTTTTTTAAAATATTATAAGCTTTGGAGTAATAAAATTCTGCTTTTAAAGTATCCTTCATTTCTAAGTATAAAGAACCAATTTCGTTATAAGCTAAAGCAATGCTTTTTTGGTTACCAGATTTTTCGGCTTTACTCAAAGCACCCATATAATAATGCATTGCTTTTGAATAATCTGATTGAATAAAATACAAATTACCCATATTTTGATATGCCCAAGAAATGGTGTTTAAATCGTTCGATTTATTGGCGTACGAAATGGCATATAAGTATTTTGTTTTCGCATTTTTATAATCGCTTCTGCTTCGGTCAATATATCCTAAAATAATATATGCGCCAGCCAATCCTTTTGAATAGCTAATTTTATTTGAAATTTTGAATGATTGTTGCGCATAATCAATGGCCGTAGCACTATCAGTTTGCTTTACTAAGTTGGCCAAAGCAATATAAATATCTACTCGTTGGTAGTCTTTGGCAAATGGTAATAGCGACTCTAAACTGTCTTTTTCGCTTTCTATTTGTGCTTGTAGGTAATTAGCAAATAGCATAAAAGAAAGAAAATAGATTGTTATTAATTTAATTTTTTTCATAAATATGGAGGTACAAAGTATATAAAAAAATATTGTTTTATAAAAAATATTATTTCATTGTTGTTTTGTAAATCTTAAAAATATGAAACATACAAATTGAATACATTTATAAAAATATTTTAAGTTTCAAGCAAATTTATAAATTCTGTTTCATCAATTAAAGTTATTTTTGGAAAATATTATGGCAAAAACATCAACCTCATTCTTCTGTAAAAACTGTGGCGCTTCTTCAACCAAATGGGTTGGAAAATGTACCAGTTGTGGCGAGTGGAATACTTATGTAGAAGAAGTAATTCATAAAGAAAAAATAGATTATAAAAGTACTTGGAAAGAAAGCAGCAATACTCAACGTGCTTTAAAACCTGTTCCAATTAATCAAGTGGAGCAAAAAAATGATGTTCGTTTGGTGCTAAAAGATGGTGAATTTAGCAGAGTACTTGGTGGCGGATTGGTTCCAGGATCGGTTATTTTAATTGGTGGTGAACCTGGAATTGGTAAGTCCACATTGTTACTTCAAATAGCTTTACAATTTGATAATTTAAAAGTGCTTTATATCAGTGGTGAGGAAAGCGATACTCAAATTAAAATGCGTGCCGAACGTTTGCCTTATTCCAACGATAACTGTTATTTATTTACCGAAACTTCTACCCAAAAAATTGGTAAAGCATTTCAAGAATTACAACCCGATATTGTAATTGTTGATTCCATTCAAACTTTACAAAGTGAATTGATAGATGCAACTCCGGGAAGTATTTCTCAAGTAAAAGAAACTGCTGGCGATATGATAAGGTTTGCAAAAGAAACGGGAACTCCAGTTTTTTTAATTGGTCATATTACCAAAGATGGAACCATAGCTGGTCCAAAGTTATTGGAGCACATGGTAGATACTGTTTTGCAATTTGAAGGCGACAGACATCATGTTTATAGAATTTTACGAACCACTAAAAACCGTTTTGGAAGCACCAGTGAAATTGGAATTTACGAAATGCAAAATGGTGGATTACGAGAAGTTTCTAATCCCTCTGAAATATTAATTAGCCAACGCGATGAAGCTTTAAGTGGCGTTACCATTGCGGCTACCATTGAAGGCATGCGACCATTATTAATTGAAACGCAAGCATTGGTTAGCCAAGCAGTTTATGGCACTCCGCAACGCAATAGCAATGGATATGATACCAAAAGGTTAAACATGCTTTTAGCAATTTTGGAAAAGAAATGCGGCTTACGAATGGGCATGCAAGATGTGTTTATCAATATTGCCGGAGGCTTACGAGTAGAAGATCCAGGAATAGATTTAGCCATTGTTGCAGCCATTGTTTCTAGTTATGAAAACATTGCCATTGACAGTAAAATTTGTTTTGTGGGCGAAGTAGGTTTAAGTGGCGAAATACGTGCAGTAAACCGAATAGAACAACGCCTCAGTGAAGCTGAAAAATTAGGATTTACCACCATTTATTTGTCTAAATTTAACAAATTGCCCAAGCAAAGCAGTGGCATAAAAATTATTCAAATTAGTAAAATAGATGAAATGCTAAGTTTCCTTTTTGGATAATAGTTGTTAGTTGTTAGTACTTTTCTAAAGTTTTAGATTTTAGCAAAGTGACATTGACGACAAAAATTACTTAAAAAAATAAATTTCAAATTGTTCAAGCTAAAAAAAATTATAAATTGAATAAATTTACACTACTACAATATTATAAAAACCCATCGCCTCAAATAATTTTAATGTTTGCCATTTTGGTGCATGTAATTGCATCATGGTTTAGTGCAGGTTTTCATCATCCCGATGAACATTATCAAATTATAGAGTATGCAAATTATAAAATTGGAAACATCTCCCAAAGTCAATTGCCATGGGAGTTTGGTGAAAATATGCGACCTGGGTTTCAACCATTTATTTTTTATGTATTTTATAAAATATTTTTAATATTTGGGTTGACTAATCCTTTTGTAATGATTTTTATTTTACGACTCATTACTTCCCTCCTTGCCATCTTTACTGTATATCAATTACAAAAAAGTTTAAAGCCTTTTTTTAAAAATTTAGAACAGGAAAAGATTCACTTATTACTTTCCTTATTTTGTTATGCATTGGTGTATTTGCAAGTTCGTTTTTCATCTGAAAGTTGGTCGGCTATATTTTATACTTTAGCCATTTCATTCGTTTTGCAAAAGCATAAACATCAATATTTTTTGTTTGGCTTTTTCAGTGGATTAAGTTTTATATGTAGGTATCAAAGCGGCTTTTTTATTGTTGGTACTGGTCTTTGGTTTTTATTCATTGATAAAATCAGTATCAAAACCTTCTTTAAAATACTTATCGGCTTCGCTTTAACTTTTTGTGTTGGAATACTTGCTGATTATTGGTTATACAATAAATTTGTGCTCACTTTTTGGAATTATTTCTATCAAAATATATTTGAAAATAAAGCAGCACAATTTGGCACTGAACCATGGTATTGGTATTTCACTCAAACCATTCAACATCTTTTTCCTCCTTATGGTTGGGTTATAATAATTGGCTTAATTGCTTTGTTTAAATTTCGACCAAAAAATATTATAACATGGAGTGTAATTAGCTTCCTGTTTTTCCATTGTGTTACTGCTCATAAAGAGTTTAGGTTTTTATTTCCAATTACATTTTTTATTCCATATATCATCATTGTTTTTATTCAGTGGCAACAACAATTTATTAAAGGTATCTACCATAAAATAATGGTGTTTTTAGGTAAACTTTTTTGGCCTATAAATGTGGTATTACTTATAATTGTAATTTTCAAACCTGCACATGAATTGGCCAGTGTTTATAAATATTTAGATGAAAATTATAAAGCATCAACTTTACTAATTTACGAGGAAAAAAATCCCTATTTTAGCGGAACAAATGAAGCAGTTTTCCTGAAACCAACTATGCTAAACTGTGTAAGTATGGAACAAATTAAAGCTGATTCCTCTTTATATTATAACTACAGTCAAATATTATATTTCACTGAAAAATTAAATGATGAAAACATCCATCAAAACTTTAAATCTACTAGTTTAGTTTATAATAATATTCCCTCTTGGCTAATGAATTTTAACGTGAATAATTGGGTAGAAAGAAGTAATCATTATTTGATTTATGAGGTAAAAAAATAAACCTTTTTTTCTTAGTTAGTCAATTCCAGTAAAGTTAAATAAAATTAAAAATATCTTTGAATACGCTTCATTAAGTTTGTTATAAACAACTATTTTAAGCAAATAAAAACACATAGAAAACATTACTTTTCTATTGAAAACAAAACATATTACAATCATTCAATTAACGATTTGCGTATGCCCAACAATCCCGATGCATCGGGAGCGGTCAGCCTAAAAGAAGAAAAAGAGATAACCTTTCATTCACTTATTTGGTTGATTTGGAATTAAACAACTCGAGCAACTCTCAAGTAAAATAAAACTTTATTATATTTAGATTTTTCGAAAAAAATTACACAAGTATTTTATTCAATTCATAAAGTACTGTTTTTACCTTTATGGTCTGAATATCGTTATTCCCTTTATAATTAAATAATTTATCTAATCCCTCATTGTTCAGTTTATTATTAAATATTTGAGGGTAAATAGTACTAATATTTCCTTCTTGTAGGCCATAAGGCAAAAACCGTCCATAATGATTTCCATTGGCAAGTACAATTGTATTTTTAACCAAACAAGCTCCAATATGTGTGGCACTTGTATCATTGCTAATTAATAATTTTGCATCATTGATAATTGCTATTAATTCCAACAAATTTGTCTGTCCGCAATAGTCAATTATATTATTCTTATTGGCTAAAGTTTGTATAATTTTTTTACTGAATTTTTGATCATTTTTACTTCCGGCAATAACTACCTTGAGTTTTTTATCAGTAATGATTTTTAATACAATTTTTGCAAATTTACCAGGGCTCCATCTTTTACTTCCAGCAGATGCACCAGGGAAAATCACAACATAATTATTGATACCTAATTTATTTTTTTGTAAAAAATTTTTATCTAAAAATGGAGAGCTAAAAATGGAAATTTCATTAGTTATATATTCAGTGATTTTCATGTTAAAATCAAACTCGTGAATATTGTCGTTAGCTAGTAATATTTCTTGTTGATATAATGAAGCTACTGCTTCTTTTTCTATATCACTTTCATATTGCGAATACTGGCGATGACAAGCCATTTTATATTCCGAATTTACCGCCATGGCAATGATATCTTCTAACAAAAAATACCTGGTTCTACTAGGGAAAAATGCCAATTCAAATGGCTTGTTTTTTAGTTCAGTTAAAAATGTTTGTTGATATATTTTATCATTAAAAAATGAGTGCTTATTGAGCCAAATAAAATCATCTATAAATGATTGATCGTAATGATTGCTAATATCTTTCCAAGCTTCATTTCCCAATAAAGTAATCTTATAGTCCTTAAATTTATCAGAATTTCTAATTACTTGTAAAGCATTTCTAAAAAGTAAATAATCACCAATGTCATCAACCCTAACTATCAGCAACTGTTTATTATTTACTTCCTTAGAGATGTTGGGAATGGATTGAACCAATTGAATGGCTTCTTTTATTTTAGCAAACTTCTTTTTTTGCTGTTGTGGATGTTGAATATATTTATGCCAAAGGCTTGAAAATAGTTGCTTCAAAGATAACATTTGACAAATGTTGCATTATTATCACACATTGTCAAACATTGTTTTGAAAATGTTAATAGTCCATGTACTATAAGTTTTAAATGTTTCATAAAATTACCGAAATTTTCAGCCGGTTCGGATTTGTAATCCGAACGATTTTCCACCTCATTCGATCGCACCTTGCGGTGAATTTATAGAAAGCATCTGGCTTAATATTGTTTTTGCCCGTTGTTGGTGTTTTAGCGCAGCGGCACTAATAACAATTACCGCATTCAGTGAAAGTATTGGAAAGCCTCCGGCTGATTATTGTTTTTAATATTTGCCCGTTGTTTGCCCGTTGTTGGTGTTTTAGCGCAGCGGCACCAACAACAATTTCACCCGAGCCATTCTGTTTTACAACTAAAAATTTAAGTTAGGCGAAACGCCAAATGAACTCTCTCTCGCACGATGAGAGCGAGTGAAGGAATGAGCGAACGCTCGCACCAGCGGGTGGGGAGGGTTGCTGATTACATTTTTCAACGGGTTAAAACCCGTTGTTATAAAATGTTCCGTTCCTACGGAACTTTAATTTTTTGCCCGTTGTTGGTGTTTTAGCGCAGCGTCAACAACAATTGAAAAAGCTAGCCTGAACTTCCTTATTAGTAATGATAAGTTCCATAGTTTATTCTTGGATTCTATTTTTTAAATCCATGCGAGCATGAAGAAATCTAATAATTTCTATTTCTTTTTCATTTAAAATTCTGTAAAAAATAACATGTTGGCCAGATAGGTAACCAAAAATTTCTTTCTCAATTTCAATGTAATTTCTACCTAGAATTTGATTTTCTGATAATTCTTTACAGTCTTCAATCAATTCAAAGTAATATTTGTCGGCTTGAATCTCAGACCAAACTTCATATGTATAATCCCAAATTTCAGATAAATCATCAACAGCTTTATTTGTTAAATGATATTTAGGCATTTCTCTTTTTTGCTTTTAACAATTCAAGGTGTTTTTTAGGGTTAAAATTTTCAGCAATTCCGCTTTCAATGCCTTCATTGATTGCTTTTTTAAGTAAGTGTACTTTATTCTCTTCTCCTTCTAATAACCTTAAACCTGCTCGAATTACTTCGCTTGCATTTTTGTATCTACCTCCCAATACCTTATCGTCTACAAAATTTTCAAAATAATCTCCTAAAGAAACCGATGTATTTCGTCCCATAATTTTATTTTTATTTTTTCAAAGTTACCAAAAATTGGTAATTTCCAAATAAAAGTTCCATTTTATTTTTGCCCGTTGTTTGAGTTTTAGCGCAGCGGCACAAACAACAATTACCGCATTCAGTGAAAGTATTGGAAAGCCTCCGGCTGATTATTGTTTTTTGCCCGTTGTTGTTTTAGCGCAGCGGCATCAACAACAATTTCATCCGAGCCATTCTGTTTTACAACTAAAAATTTAAGTTAGGCGAAACGCCAAATAAACTCTCACTCGCACGATGCGAGCGAGTGCCTTAAGCATAAAAAAAACTCCAACTATTTGTTGGAGTTTTTTTGAAAATAAATTTATTTAACCAAAACTTGTTTCGTTATTTCACCAGTTGAAGTAGTGATTTTTAAAACATACACACCAGCTGATAACGATAAATTGATTGGTATTTGTTGTTCTCCATTTTGTAATTGCATATTAGAACCCCAAACTTGTTGTCCAAGCATATTAATTAATTCCAATTTTGTTGCTGAGCTTTCTTTTAAAGTGAAACCAACAGTGAACGAACCATGATTAGGATTTGGATACAATGATAAGTTGTTGATGTCACTTGTTTCATTCATACCAACATTACCAATTTTTGTAGCTAATGCTGTTGTGTCCAGGCATCCTTGTTGGTTTGTTACTTCTACTTTTATATACCCATTGCCATTACTGATCCATTGAACGGTAGCTGCATTTGTACTTTGGCCTAATACAACTATTCCATTTGTAACAACCCAATTATATAAATGATTGATTTGTTGCGCAACCGTATAAATATATGGAGTAGAAGATATTAAATTTATAACTTGACCAAGCATTACACCTGCTATAGGATTTGGTTTTACTGTAATATTTTTAATAGTACTATCAGCACAGCCATAGTTTGTAGTTACCTTCAGTTTGGCAGTAAAAATTCCTGCTGAAGTATAACTCTGATTTGATGTTGATAGTATGGATGTGTTTCCATTACCAAAAGTCCAATTTCGGTTAAATGAGCCACTGTCTAATGTCGTACTATCTGTGAATTTAAATATATTTCCATTTAAACATAAAGCGGTATCAGGTAAACTCATATTCACCTTTGGCAAAGGAGCATTAAATAAAGTTACTGAATCAGACATTGATGTACAACCAGTACTATCGGTTAATTTTGCTTTATAATTACCATTAGCAAACGCTTTTAAAGTGTTATTTGTTCCGGCAATTATAATGTTGTTTTTATACCAATTATAAGCATATCCGGGTAAAACATTGATTGAAATAGTATCATTTTTACAAAGCCCTTTTTTATTACAGTTAATGGTTTTTGAAGGTAAGTTTCTCACTGTAACCCTTATACTGTCTGTCATTGTAAAACTACCAATTCGTTGTGTGCTACGATAGGTGGTGCTTGTAGTAGGAGTCACTGAAATTGAATTTGTTGTATCGCTTGTTGACCATGTAATTTTTGTATTTGCATTTCCTCCAATACCACTATAAAGTGCTTGAATTTCTGAAGGTGTTAGTGCTCTGTTCCAAAATCCTATGTCATCTAAATCACCATTAAAGAACTCACTAAAATCGAGTTGCTGGCCAAAATTAAGTACTCCGGTTTTAATATTAGGAGCAACATAATTGACATTTTGTGTATGAACAATGCTACCGTTTTTATATGTTTTTAAAGTATTAGATACATATGTAATACTCATAAGATTCCAGCCATTATCAGGCAAATTTGTTTGTGTATCCGAAATATAGTTATATTTCCAGATTTGAGCACCAAATTGATTTGTTCCCCAATGGTAATTTCCACATGCGAAACCTTGACCATTCTCACTAATGCCAAACGCTATAATCCAACCATTATATGGCTGTGCTTTAACCCAGAAATTAATGCTAAAAGGGGAATTTCCAATTATTTCATCCCAATTAGTTATTTGGATTAAGTCATTCCCATCAAAACTATAAGCACTATTAACATTCCCATTCCTATCTGTAGTAAGTGTTGCACCATTAACAGTTCCATTATTCCCATTTCCACTTGCATCATATGCATTACCGGAAAAAGGCCAATAACCAACAAGACCGTTACTAGGAATTGTGCTTGAGGGTATTGATAGTTTAAAGTTACTACCCGCACAAATAGAAGTATCCTTTTGTTGAATTCCTTTTACAAAAATTACATTAGTAGAATCTGAGTTACTACAACCAGCACTATTGAAAACAGTAACTTTGTTCATTCCAGCTGTTTTAACCCAAATACTTTGAGTAGTGTCGCCTCTGCTCCATAAATATTTAGAAAAACCCGCGCCTGCATTTAGTAAAATACTGTCTTGTTTGAATGCAATGCTGGTATCAGGTAGTGAATTGATAATTGGTAATGTAATGCTCGTTATTCTTATACTATCAATTTTAGTAAATGTACCAATTTTATAAGTGCATTTGATTACTGAGTCTGTAATTACTTGTCTAACTATACTGCTGACTGTGTCTCCAGTAGACCATAAATATTTTGAATTAACAATATTAGTAGCTGAAATATTTACGATAGTATTTGTACATACCGATGTATCTTTAATTAATATTCCTTTTACAAATAATACTCTTGTAGAATCTGAGTTACTACAACCTGAGCTATTAAAAACAGTTACTTTGTTTATACCCGCTGTTTTAACCCAAATGCTTTGTGTGGTATCACCTCTACTCCAAACATATTTTGAATAACCCACGCCAGCATTTAGTAAAAGACTGTCTTGTTTAAATGCAATGGTAGTATCAGGTAATGAGTTTATAATTGGTAATGCATTTACGGTTACCCTCACACTATCAATCATTGTGAAACTGCCAATTCGCTGCGTACAACGATAAGTTGTGCTAATGCTTGGTGCAACTGAAATTGAATTTGTAGTGTCAGTTGTTGACCAAGTCACTTTGGTATTGGCATTTCCTCCAATACCACTATAAAGTGCTTGAATTTCTATCGCTGACAAGGCTCTGTTGTGCAAAACTAGTTCATCT